>JAGVGX010000272.1 GCA_020056865.1 Desulfobacterales bacterium | reverse complement strand
ATTCATCATATTTTTTAAACGCGTTTTTTAATTGAGCGTCTATGGTCTCAATACGTTCATCAGATGTTTTTATAAACGGCATCATTTTAAAAAGATGATCAAAATCAATCTCGCGTCTTTTCTTCAATAACGTAACAATCATCAATACAATAACAACACCTGCAAGGACATTCAATGCAACCAGCAGATATATCTGCGCCATGGCGTTTCCGTTAGCAGAAGATGGGTATCCAGAGTACTTCTCCGGTATTTGATTTGACTTGTTGTCAGAAAAATCTTTTTCAGATGATTGTGTTTCCTTCAATCCATATGTTTCCACACCCGAGGGTGTTATGGTTTGGCTGTCATCTGCTTTCTCCAAAACGTTTTGAGGCGTATTCTCCAATTCTTTTGTTTCTGGCGCTGTTGGTGTTTCAGCATAAGGTTTTTCAGGTAACGATTCCTTTTGTTCGGAGCTTTCAAACGGCAAAGACACCTGGTACGCATCAACAACGATACGGTTGGGACCGGAAAGAGGGAATGCCTTGAGTATAAAATAGGGAAAAGATAGACGAACATTGGCTATCAAATTAGATTTTTGCCGATCAAATTCAACAGAGTGAACACATTGCATAGGGCCTGTCTTGAATAATGTCCGACGTGGAAGGGTTGTAGAACTGTCAAGAAAAATCACGGAAAAATTCCCTTTCCCTTTAATCTCTGGGCTCTCGAATAGAACGTTGTTTTGAAATTCGAACACAACCCGCGTAAATTCTTCATGTTTACCGGTTCTCACATCTTTTAAAACGCCAACCTGAGCCCATCCTCCAGGTTGGGATAACATGAAAACAACCACAACAATCAGCAGTATTCTTACTTTCATTTTCCTTCTATGTGAGCGTTTTTTTTACACGAACTTTACCCAAACGTGTTGTGATATATGTAGAATATTTTCACATATCCTTAAGTTCAAGCGCGATACATATTCCTCTTGAATTGTTTAACTTTTTTAAAGATATAATATAATCAGCATAAGGAAAGCAAGATAAAATTTAAACTAAATATAGAATATTATCTAATAGATCAAGCCTTTAAAATTTTACGATATGACCACTATTCACATAAACCGGAACTGCTCTGTTTCCCACGGATATTGCAGGATATAAAATTTATGGCGGTAAAACATATCCGAAAAACATCCATTTATATCCTCTCACTCCTGCAAATATTTTTTCCGAAACGTAAACCTTTTTGCCGCTTGAGCGACTAATAATTTAAAGGAGTGTAAATAAAAATGCTTTATATATGACCTACAAAGATAGGGATATCGGATAACCTGCTAAAATGACACAGATAAAAAAGGATAAAAAAATCATGGAACTAAACCATATTCGACAATTAGGCCTGGTCGCAATACTGCTGGCAATTGGCACAGTATCAGTCTGGGATCAGGCTGTTTTTGCGCAGCATGATCAAACGGATACGGAAGACGGGGTGCAGGTACTTACACGCGGGCCTGTGCATGAGGCGTTTGCTGAAACAGTAACTTTTGATCCCCAGCCGGGGATTAAGGTGCCAAAAGCCCCGCCAGACTCGATCGAGGAACTGCCGCCTGAACAAAAACCTGAAGGGGCCAACATAAGGTGGATTCCCGGATACTGGGGCTGGGATGATGAACGGAACGGCTTCCTCTGGGTAAGTGGGGTGTGGCGGGCCATGCCGCCGGGCCGTCAGTGGGTACCAGGGTATTGGGCCACTTCCGGTCATGAATACCAATGGACTTCCGGATACTGGGCCAACAATGAGGCGAGCAGGAATGAGTATCTGCCCGAGCCGCCTGAAACGGTCGAAGTGGGGCCCAACATCAACGCACCATCGCCAGATCACAGTTGGATTCCTGGCTGCTGGATATGGTACCATAGCCGTTACTCCTGGCGTCCCGGATACTGGGTGGAAATGCAACCGGAATGGCTCTGGGTACCAGACCATTACGTGTGGACGCCCCGTGGCTACATCTTTGTAGGGGGTTACTGGGATTACCCAGTGAGCCGTCGTGGAATTCTGTTTGCGCCGGTTTACTTTGATCAGCATGTCTATATGCGGATCGGATTCTACTTTTCGCCTGCATTTGTGATCGACCTGAACGTGTTCAGCGACTGTTTATTCTGGCGGCGGCACTATAACCACTATTACTTTGGTGACTACTACGATGCCCATTACTACGGCAAGGCAATCTATCCTTGGTTTTCTCTCCATGCCAGACGCTACGGCTACGATCCGATCTACGCCCACCAACACTGGATGCACCGTCATGACCGGCAATGGGAGAACAGTTTGCACAAAGAATTTTTGAAACGCCGTGATCACGAAGACACCCGGCCCATGAGCAGGATGGCAGCCCCTGGAAAATTCAGCTCCAAGGCTGGACAAACAAGAACACAGCACCATGCCGTTGCCATACCGCTGGACCATGTGGTGAAAAGCAAGGATACTTCGTGGCGCTTCCAATCCCTGAACAGGAAAGAACTTAATCATATGAGTAACCAAGGGCAAGACATAGGTAAATTCCGCGAAAAACGACGGGAGGTGGAGTCCAAAACAATAAACACATCGGGCGCAAGAGGACTCGAACCGGCAGGAGAGAAACTTCCCATGTCCCCGATTATATCAAAACCGACCAGGCAAGGTGGTAACCGGGGAACCCCGCCAAAAAGATATAAGGAACCCGAGCCAAATAACAATGTTGAGCCTGCAAAAAGATCATATAACGGCAGCTTCGGTTCACCCGGAGGGAGGGGAGGAAACAATAATGACAAATGGAGGGAACCCAAGCATGAGCCTAAAAGGTCTGAGGGGGGTGGAAATGGCAGGCACGACTAGATCGCTGTTGAGACCTGGTTTATTTAAGTCAACCGATGAGCATCTCGCGCATTTCCTTCTCGATGTTTTTCACGTTGGCCTTGGGTGCAACGGGCAGGATAATGCACAAAGTGCGGCCCACAGCAGTGTTTCCATTGCGTCCAGACGGTAGCCTTCAATATCGTGCAAGGGAGGACGTCTCTAAGGGAAGATCAAGATAACGCATAAACGCTCAAACACGATATGTGACATGTTTTCTAACTACGCACCAATCTCCGCAAGCAGGCAAATATGATCCGCTATGTTAACCATATCGCTTCTGGGCCATACGGGAATATCTCCATCAACAGCATCATCTGTAATCACTGCCATAATATCGTTCCTTGCAAGACACAAGGGCATGGGCCTGATCTGTTTTCTCCACACTTCTACTTTTTTACCCGGGCCGTTTTTATCTCCTTCAACAAGAACCACGTCCACGTCTTTAAACAAAGACGCAAGCTGCTGGTAAATATTAGTTCCCTTTTTAGGCGAGAAAAAAACAGCTGCATGGAACTGGGTAACAATCGCAGCAGGATCACTTCCTGCTTCTTTGTGACGATAGGAATCTTTGCCTGGAGTATCAAACGGGGACGTATGGGAACCGTGCTTTACTGTCCCCACTTTTAGGCCGCGACGATTCAGCTCTTTTATAAGCTCGATGATCAACGTGGTTTTGCCATCGTTTTTACATCCAACAATGTGAATAAGTTTCATGGTTGCCTGTTATGACCCCATCATCTAAAATCTAACATCATAACCTTATCAAGAAAATATCCGGTCAAGAAGACACCTGGCTTTTTGCTATTCGATCCGCTTCAGGGGAAAAACCGCTGATATATTCAAGCTCATTAGGCATTATCGGCCGCCAACTAACAGAATAAAGATCTTCAGCGCCGATGGTTGTCAGGTGGCTGAACATCGCCACTTCCATATTTTCAGGAAAGCCTGAAAAATATTCAATCCATGTGACTTTCTTGATGTTTAAATCAAAATCAATGCAAACGCTTTTTGCAAGATTTTGAATGCAGTTTTTTATACTTGCCTCTTTACCGATATTAGACAGTATACAAATGTAGGGCCTGATGACATGGACATTTGACAATTGATCGGAAATATTAATAATCTTTAACCAGTAAGAGCTGGCCCACCAGCTTATAGGTCTTTCGTCCTTTACTTTTTTCCCATCCCATTTATATTCACCATCAAATATAATCATATCTGAAACACCTTAGCCTATTAGCCTATAGCCTGTTAGCCTCTCCGCAGTTAACCACCATATAAACCCGTCTATTCAAATTCCTTTGCCTGTGCATTAAAGATTAAGGAAAACGTTTCGATCTTTGATTCAATGCCGTCTATATTATTACTGCGGATGCTGTCATCAATATCCTTGGCAAGTTCATAAAGTTCAGTAAGCGTTAAATTCCCGGATGATCCCTTGATGGAGTGTGATTTTTCATGAGCTTTAGTCATATCATTCGCCTTAACCGCAGCTTGTAACTGTGCCAGATCATCTCTGGTCGTATCTACATAAAGTTCTAAAAGTTCTCTGATTTCATCTACTTCCATACCTAAATTTTCTGCCACTTCTGATATTTTCACAGGCACACTCCTTTAATAAAAAAAGCATATATTATATTTTTGTTTTCGCTGTTTGAACTTTTCAAAACGCTTTGATACCTTGAAAATATGACACAGATATGATATTAATTTATTCGTAGATGTTTTTTGTTTTATATTATAAAATTTAACTTGTCAAAATATGGAGACAACAACGTTTTATATAATGGATATATATTCAAATGATACAAGAAAATGATGTTGTACTGATATACTGCGAAGACCAGCCCTTAACATATGCAAAAATCGAAGAGATCTTTCCTGATATCAAGGTGGACTGGTACCATGTTAAAATGCTTGTTCTTCAAATCCCCCTTCAAGTGGTTACATGGACACTGAGAAATGCGTATATTGAAGGCGATGAATTTACTATCAGCGGCAAAAAGTTTCGCATGGAAGCCGTTGTTTGCCCCGAAGAAACACCTGCGTCGACAACTTCAGATGGCAAAAATAATACACATAAAGACTTAAAAATCGGAAAGGTAATATTGTTTTCCGATCATAGTAAAAATTAAATGCACCGACCAACGATTTCGCCCCGCTTACCGTTGCCAATATTTGTCTTAAAATAATCCCTTTAAATTAAAGTATGAAACCACAACATGACATCGTTATTTCTGCTTCAAGAAGAACCGATATCCCCGCCTTTTATATGAAATGGTTTATGAAGGAAATAGAAAAAGGGTGGTTTGAGGTAAAAAATCCTTTTAACAAAAAAGTTCGCTTTGTAACTGCTACGCCTGACCATGTGAACACCATCGTATTCTGGTCAAAAAATTTCAACCCCTTTATTCAAGGAGAATTTGGCACATACTTAAAAAAAAAGGGGTATAACCTGTTTTTTAATTTTACCATTAACTCTGATTCCGTTCTTTTAGAACCTCATGTACCCCCTTTACGTCAACGGCTTGATCAGCTCCATCAGCTTTGCCAAATCTTTGGTGAAAGGTGTATTAATTTAAGATTCGATCCCATATGTTTTTACTCAACCAAAAAAGAAAAGCGGTTAAATAATCTGAATGACTTTTCAACCATTATAACAGCCGCATCGCAATATGGCATCACAAGATGCGTGACCAGCTTTATGGATCACTATCCAAAAGTGGCAAAAAGAGCTTCATTAATTGATGGGTTTGCCTTTATTGATCCGCCGGTTGAAAAAAAAATTAAAATTCTTACCCAAATGCAACAAGCACTTGTTAAAAAGCATATTGAACTTTTTGTTTGCTGTGAAAAAACACTTTTAGATGCACTGCCTGAAAGGTCAGGCATCCATAGTAGTTCATGCATTGATAATGATCTTCTAACAACACTTTACGGAGGCAATCTTTCTTTAAAAAAAGACTACGGCCAGAGAACAAAAAACGGATGTGGTTGCAACGTGTCCACGGATATCGGTTCATACATAGATCATCCATGCTATCATAACTGTCTGTTCTGCTATGCGAACCCCTCTGATAACATCCAGGCTATCAAAAACACATGAAAATCGGATCAGTAACTCTAGATAACCATACCATTTTAGCGCCACTTGCAGGTATCACAAATCTGCCGTTTCGTCTGCTTGCCAAAGAATGCGGATGCGCCCTGGTTTGTTCAGAAATGATCAGTTCCCACGGCCTTGCATATCAATCAAAAAAAACCATGGATCTTATTGACAGCGCCAACGAAGAAAAACCCCTATCCGTACAGATATTCGGTTCCAAACCAGATATAATGGCAGAGGCTGCAACAATAGTAGCTTCAAAAGGCGCGGACATCATTGATATTAATTTCGGATGCTCGGTTAAAAAAGTGGTTAAAACAGGTTCAGGTGTTGCCCTGATGAAAGATGCCAAACATGCGGAAAAAATTATCAAAGCGGTTAAACGAGCTGTGAATATTCCGCTTACCATAAAAATTAGATCCGGCTGGAATCCATCCGGAGATCAAGCCGTGGAAATATCCAAAATCGCAGAAGCCTGCGGTGCAGACGCGATTGCCGTGCATCCAAGAACAGCAACACAAGGATTTAAAGGACATGCGAACTGGTCTATTATTTCCAGAATAAAAACCATGGTTTCCATACCTGTTATTGGCAACGGGGATATACATACTGCCGAAGACGCCATGAATATGTGCGCTCAAACAGGATGCGACGCAGTGATGATTGGAAGGGCAGCGATTGGAAATCCATTGATTTTTAATGATATTTTATCGAGCACAAACGAAAGAAGTGACCCTGACAAACGGATGCAGCAACACTTTAATCTTATGATCCGGTATGTTAAATCTTCCGTAAGGTATTTTGGAGAAAAACGGGCATGCTATATGATGCGCAGCCGTCTTGGCTGGTTTATTAAAGGCTTGAACAACAGCAATAACTTTCGCAGGTTACTACGACAGATTTCATCTGAAAAACAAGCCATTGAACTGATTCAATTGTATATGAAACATCTGGATCAATAGTTCTGCAAGTCACCTAACGGATAACCTGATGAAAAAGCCTATAAAAACATTTTTAAAAACCAACATGGTTCAATAATCACTGAAGTTGTAAAAACCAAAAAAGCCTCTGTTTTTTCAGTCAGAGTTAATCCGATTATTATGTGTTTTTTTAATAAGAATCCAACTTTTCTTTAGCTATTTGTTTGAATTTTTTATTCAATTGATCTTTAAAATCTTTTCCTACTTCATCAAATGTTTTTAATAACTCAGGGAAAGTGTTTTCCCCACCTATGAAGTCCCAATATTCATCACCAACTAAAAAATCGTTCGGCGAATCCATCATCCCGACTTCTGTAAAACGATGATATGGTTTAGGATGATATGGATTATATGGAAATGCCAGATATACATTCACAGGCATTCTTCTCCTTGCAACCCATTCTAATAATTTCATTTTACTTTTTTCAAAGACATCAATATTTGGTTTTACTGTTTTTATCTCAAAATAATATTCCTGCCCACCCCTTTTCATGTAGAAATCTGCAATGTTGCCCGATTTTTGAAATTCTCCGTTTTCTGCAGATGCATTTAATACTTCTTTTATTTCCTCATTTATTTCGGCGACCCTATCGCCATTTCGAAGTTTTGAGACAATGTTTGATATAGCTATTTTTTGTTTTTTTGAAATAGCGCCCCCAACCCCATAACTCCTAAAAGCTTCTTCGGCTGTTTCAGAAGCAATTATCACTGAAATATCTTCATAAATACTCATTCCAAGGGTGGTAGCCATTGAGTGTATAAATGAATACGCTGCAATTTTTTCATTATCTTGAATAAGTCTTGCGAGAAATGGCATTGAAGTGGTCTCTCTACCATATAATTTCAGTTTGTTTTCAATCTTTTTTGATAAGAGTTCTATTATTTTTTGTTTTTGATTATTCGACAATGCCATTATTATTTTTCCTTCATGTGAAATATTATTTCTGCATAAGCAGACCTATCTTTTTCAACACGATTTAAAACGGGTCTTTTATATTCATTAACAATTTTCATGTTAGACAGTTCAGCAATGTGTGGATAAAGTTTATATTTATCATTAGCTACCAGAAACACATTATAATCTTGTTTCAGAAATTGCTTACAGTTATTCAAAACGTCAGAAATACCTTTAATATAAGATTTTCGCGCTTCTAATCCTTGACCTTTGTATAAAGGGCCGATCTCCAACTCATCCTTCCTCTCAAAGCCAAATAAATCATAAGCATAGGCATGTTGTTCATGATAATTTATTAAACCAACATAAGGCGGACTTGAAAAGATACCGGCGATCTTGTTATTTTTTATTAACTTACTGAATTTGGGATATTTTTTCTCTAATTCTTGAACAATATTTATTGTTCTACTATCTCCAAATAGACATTTTTGGAAAGTATCTGTTCTAAGTTTATTAAACTGAACAACTCGTTTAATGGTATCCTGGGTATATCTTTGCCACCAACTTAATATAGAAAATAATGGCTTACATATCTTGCCATGTTTTTTACAATAATAAGTTGTGGTTACAGGCTCTTTTAATGTTGCTAAATCAGCATGCGTTGTTGCACGGCACGAACGGACCGTACGACTCAGCACTAAAGCAAGAATTTTTTTTGTTTCTCGGTTTTTAATGGATTTTATTTGTTTAAAAACAAAATCTATTTCATCTCTAACAACTTGCAAAAACCATTTATCCAGGAATGAATCACTTTTTTCTTGTTTCAATAATATGTTGTAATTATCTATAAGCTTGGAATATATCAGTAAAAATTCATCGGATTTTTGTTTGCCATATAATGTCTCATTTATTTCTTTTTGTCTGACTTTATATTTAAACTCTGGTGATGGAAAAAACTTGCCATTAAATATTTTTAACTCATCTAATAATCTATTCTCAAAATTCACGTTGTTTTTTTCTTTTTGAAAATTTTTAAGGTTTTGCGTAATAGTTTCAGCTATATTTCTGACATCATTAATATCATATTTTCCAACTTTAATATTACTAATGAAGGCATTAAATGCAGAGACATCAACTCCAATCGAATGTAAATTTAATTCACTTGCTTGCACAAGGGTCGTTCCGCTACCACAAAAAGGATCTAAAATAATATCACCTGCATTAAAAAATGATTTGTTTTTAAAATTATCACTATGCTGATCCAAAAAGTATTCAACGAGCTGCGGAATAAATTTTCCTTTATATGAATGCAATCTATGAACATGTTTGGTTGTTTCAAATTCTTTATATTCAGAAAAGGACAAATCCCAGTTTAGATCATTTCCCAACTGTTTTTTCCATCGCTCTTCTTTTGTCTCATAATACGAGTTGTAATATTTTTCTAAATCATGCCTATTAACAAAAACATTTCCATTACATCCCTTTTTAGATATTATTCCATATTGAATTAAATACGATATATTTGATGGAGTAACATTTTTACCTATATATTTAGATGCCCAAATACTTGCCTCTTTTATGGTCATCAAATCTTGCATATTTTATTTTTCCTTATTGTGAAATTTTATTTCTATCTTTACACATAACAACTTCACATATCAGATGACAGAAAACACATACGAATCTACATGGAGATCATGAAGAACATATGTAAAAAAAGGATCATCAGAGATCAGCAATGATCGTGAGGGCCGTTAAAACAGGCCTTAACGGTTGTTGTAATGCCACCTCTTGCCGTAAAGTTTGCCTCAACATCCATCCATTTGGGAGAAAGGGCTTTAACAAGATCATCTAAAATCCGGTTTACGACATGTTCGTAAAAAATACCCACATTTCTGTACAAAAGCAGATATAATTTTAAGGATTTTAGCTCAACAATTTTAATATCAGGCCTGTAACTTATTGTAATACAACCAAAATCAGGAAGCCCTGTCCTTGGGCATAATGAAGTAAATTCAGGCTGCCGGATGGTAATATCAATATCCCGCCTGCCCTGATATTCATACTCTATAGTTTCCAGAATATCAGTGTTAACTGTATTGGGATCATTCTTGTTTAAATCTGATTTGTTTTCAGATGGTTGGGACATCTCAGACTCCGATAAAACGCTTATGGGTTGTTAAAATACATGATACGTTTTATTTCGAAAATATTTTGCAAAGCTCTCACATTGACAATACTGTTTTTTTTTGTTAACAATTTAAAATTATTAATTTTTTTACAAGGAATTTTCTAATGAGTTCAATAAATGAACAAATTTTAAAAGCTGCAAAGGAAATCGTGGTGAAATACATAGAAATTGGAAGACTTTCTCCAAACAGTTTTGCTGAAACATTTAAAAATGTTTACTATACCATTGAAACAACAGTAAGATCATCAGAAAAATATTCTGAACCCAATGAATAAAAACACGGTTATTTTTCAGACCATATCACATATCGGAATTATATGCCGCACCACGTGGTAATACTATCAACTGGCGCTCTTTTAGTCACAATCTGATTTGCAGGAAAATCCGTATCCGGATACCCTATCGCAATAGATGTTATCAGTCGCCTTTCTTCAGGTATATCTGCAAATTTTCTTAAAATTTGCGGATACATAATCCCTTGATTTTCAATGCATGTGCCAATATTAAAGTTAATAGCAGCCAGGCAAATATTCTGCATAACAGCTCCGATATCAAGTGCTTGCGGTGCTTCAGCAAGTAATCTGTCAGATGATATAACGATTACTGCCGGAGCATCAAAAAAACGAAAACCTCTCTGTGACCATTGGGTCCTTTGCTCCTTGTCCTTTCTATCTATACCCATAAGTTCAAAAAGCTGCATGGCAAGCCCCACTTGTCTTTCCTTGTAAGCACCTTCACGGGGCCACGCTACAAAGCTGAATTCAGGACTCGGCGTTGCACCTGAATTCAGCATTTCCAGATTGCCGTTTTTTATATTTTCAAGAACTTTCCCTGCAAGTACGGTAAATTCCCACGGCTGGGTATTTAAAGCAGAAGGTGCACGAACAGCGATTTCAAGAATTTCTTTGATCACCTCTTTTGGAACCGGATCTGTTTTAAACTTTCTGATGCTTTTTCTGTTTCTTATTGCTTCTAAAATATTCATAATGTCTTCCCTCTGATTGTTTTAAACCTTTACGTATCAATAGTTACCATAAGAAAACTAAAACATCAAAAAAAAATT
>JAGVGX010000081.1 GCA_020056865.1 Desulfobacterales bacterium | reverse complement strand
GACGATTCAGCACCTTTTATCATTGATTTTATAGGAACGTTTGCCGCAGCAGTTAACCCTGCAGCAGTGCCAACAGATATTGATGCCTCAGTTGATGAAATAATAGGCGGTGCAATTCGCTGGAACACATCAATAGACGGTCTCCGATTCGGTGTGACGAATTTTATTGCCGACACGGAACTATCCAGTTCTTTAGGCGGTGTTAATCTGGTATTGGACAATCAGGTAAAAGAATATTTTGTATTGTCTGCAGAATATGTCTGGAATAAGTTAATGATTAATGCTGAATACGGCGGTAGAGAGTATGATGTTAAAGCAAATTATGGTGGAATGGATCTTCCAACAGTCAATCTTAAACAGGAAGGTTTTTATGCAGGAATGTCCTATCAATTTTGTGACCGGTTTCAATTTGGAACCTACTATTCCGTATTTTATCCCAACAAAGAAGATAAAGATGGAGATGATTTAGAGGCGCTTGGGTTACCGGATTATATGGCATGGCAAAAAGACTGGACAGTCAGCGCACGTATAGATGCCAATGAATATGTGGCGTTTAAACTTGAAGCTCATTTTATTGACGGCACAGGTCTTTTGTTTACTCATCTTAACCCTCCACAAAAAATGGAAAAAGACTGGGAAATGTATATGGCCAAAGTTTCGTTTAACTTCTAATAAAAGAAAAAGGAAAGAAAAAAATGAATATTAAAATTTTGTTATGTCTGGCTTTTATTCTTTGCTTTACCAACATAGCCATTGCTGAAGAAATAATTATCGTCAACAAAACTGTAACGATAAGCAGTATAGATAGTGAAACAATAAAAAATATTTACTTAGGCCGAAAAAATCAGTGGGATAATGGGAGCAAAATATATCCCGTGATGCTGGAAGGTGGGCAAACACACGAAAATTTTGTTGTAAATGTGATAAAAAAAACATCAGACCAGTTTTCAGCTTTTTGGAAAAAGGCTATATTCACGGGACAAGGCAATCCACCAAAAGCCTTTTCATCTGAAGCTGAACTTGTTGCTTACGTTGCACAGACTGATAATGCAATAGGATATGTCGACAGTTCTACACCTCATAACAATGTCAATGTATTGACGGTTAAGTAAATAAGGAATATGTGACATATGAAAAAAAACAACCTTTCTATTTTTCAAAAAATATGGCTTAGTGTCAGTATTTTATTTGCAGGATATGTTATTTCAATGACGTTAATAACAGTTAAAGGGTTGAGAGTAGAAAAAGATCTCTATAAAATTTCTGAAGTGCTTTTTCCTGCTGCGAAGATCAGCCAAAATGCAGTAGAATCATTTAAAAAACAGGTTAAACTTTATGAAGATTCAGTAATGCTTGCGGAAATTGATCTGCTTAACAAAGCAGTTGAAGCTTCCAATGATGTTAAGTCCTCAATCAATGACATCCTCAAACTAAACGATTTAAGTCAAGCCAGAAAAAATGAACTCAACGCTTTCTCAGATGTTCTGAAATCGTTTACTGATGAAGCATTTATAATATATAAAAATATGATCTCAGGGAATATGGATCAGGCTGTCGTAGAAAAAGCAAAAAAACAAAAAATAAAAGCAGACGAATTAAATGCGACTATTTCAGGTCTTTCAACAGCGTTTTCCAACGATTTTAAAAACGAAGTCGAATCTATAGTCTCATATTCCAAATGGCAGCAAAATTTCAACCTGATCCTGTTTATTATTGTCTGCAGCGTATCGATTTTACTGGTATGGTTTGTAAGTAAACGTACGATTATCCAACCCATTAATAATATCATAAACGGTCTAAGTAAACGATCTGGCTATTTGAACTCATTATCAAAACAGATGGCTTCGGACAGTAATTCTATCGCGAAAGGGGCATCAAAACAGGCAGCCTCGGTTGAGGAAACATCATCTTCGCTCGAAGAAATGTCATCCATGACAAAGCAGAACGCTAACAATGCCAACCAGGCAGACAGCCTGATGAAGGAAACTAACCAGATTATCAAAAGTGCCAATAATTCTATGGAAAATCTTACCAAATCAATGGAAGAGATTTCCAAAGCAAGTGTAGAAACCTCAAAAATTGTCAAAACAATTGATGAAATAGCTTTTCAGACGAACCTTCTGGCATTAAATGCCGCTGTAGAGGCGGCAAGGGCAGGCGAAGCCGGAGCCGGTTTTGCTGTTGTAGCCGATGAGGTCAGAAACCTTGCCCTGAGATCAGCAGAAGCTGCTAAGAATACAGCCAGCATGATTGATTCAACTATTGTAAAAGTTAAAGAGGGGTCAGCGTTTGTAGCTGCAACCAACGAATCGTTTACAGAAGTTTCAGCCAGTTCGTCCAAAGTTGGCGTTCTTGTTAGTGAAATATCTAATGCCTCAGCCGAACAGGCACAGGGGATTGAACAGGTTAATAGTGCTGTAATGGATATAGACAAAGTAGTCCAGGAAAGTGCAGTAACATCGGAAGAATCTGCAAAATCTTCAGAAATGATGGATAGCCAGACAGAAGAACTTAACAACATTGTTAATGATCTTATCCATTTGGTAAGGGGCACGTCTAACTTTAACAATAATATAAAAAAGGAAGAAAAAGCAACGTCAGCTATTCTTTTGCCCCGAATACATCAAAAAAATGCTATAATTCAATTACCAAAAAAAAATGTACCAATCTCATCATTGCAAGTAAAGGAAGTACTGCCTGATCAGGTCTTCCATTCTTTAGATTGACCTGCCAGAATGCAACAAATAAACTTTGAGACCTTGGAAAAATGTTCAATTTTTTCCAAGGTCAATAAGACAAAAATATAGCGCTAAAGGTTAGCGCTGATGTTTCACTTCAAATAGTTAATCCGACGTTGACTCACTGTTATTGAAAGCTATTCAGGGTATAACAGGCGATCATGAATTAGACCGTTAAACATGTCACTTTTAGACGCAAAACGCCACCCTATATGAATAAAACAGTTTTTGCATACGGCAGCTTTCCACTTGTATCCTTGAAACCAGCTCCACTGGCAAGTTTCATTGCCGATACATACACATCCTGCGGCTGAGCGGAAACAGACAATATTGAATATCATGCCATGCGGGTTGGCAAAGGCATGATGGTGGCTGCCATCAACTTCAATGGCATGATCCACGCTTGTGATCATTTGAAAACATTGACGACAGCAGATGGATTTAGAACCATTTAGCTTTTTCCCCCCTTTGCTTTTAATAAATGGCGTATCCGCTTGGTCGATCATGGTTTCAGCCGGCAAACGCAAATAATATCCGAAATCCGTGCCCGTCATTTGGTACCTGTAATTGTGACTTCAATCCTTCTTTTTCTTGCCTTGTTATCATGGTTGATCACTACTGGCTGCTGCCATGTCCCTAAAGCAAGCTTGCCTTTTCTGACAGGAAGTGAAATAGAAGGGCCAATCAGTGCCGCCTGAACATGGCTGTGGCCGTTGCCGTCATGCCATGCTTTTTCGTGCTCATATTCAAGATGCTGGGGCGCCAGAGCATGTATGGCCCTTTTCAGATCCTGCACCACACCTGGTTCATACTCTATGGTAGTTATAGAACCGGTTGAACCGATAAGGGTGGCATTTAAGCTGCCGTTGATGATGTTTGATCGGGTTATGATGTGTTGAAGCTGGGTGCTGATGTCCACAATGTCAATACCGGTTTTTAATGACACATCAATGTGATCGAAATAAACAGACGAATAATCCATAGTGTGGCCTATAAAAAACAGTGTTTGTAAATAAATAATTCAGATGATTGTATCATGATATTATAGTTTCTATATCATATGTTATGTGATACATTCAATGGATAGGCGGCGTGGGGAAAAAACCAAAATTATCCAGTCGTTATATAAACGAGGTAATTTTTTCACCGATAGAAACCACATTCCTTAAGGAGTTACAAATGGGGAAAAAACATATTCTTGTCATTGGCGGTGCAGGATATATCGGCTCTCATATGGTCAAATGCCTTCTTGACGCTCAATACCCGGTGGTTGTTGTTGATAATTTATCCACCGGGCACGTAGAATCGCTTCAGGGAGGAACCTTTTATCAGGGTAGTATTGGTGACAGTGCGTTTATGGACAAAGTGCTTGAAGCCCATGATATTGGTGCGGTGATGCATTTTGCCGCATGCGCACTTGTTGGAGAATCGGTTAACCATCCATTGAAATATTATCGCAATAATCTGTCGGAGACCACGGAGCTTTTAAGTGCCATGATACGGCATCATGTAACGTATTTTATATTTTCGTCAACAGCTGCAGTGTACGGGGAGCCTGTAAAAATTCCCATTACCGAAGACCATCCAAAAGAACCGACCAACCCGTATGGTGCAACAAAGATTGCAGTTGAAAGAATGCTGGGGTATTGTGACGCGGCACATGGTCTTAAATATATGATCCTGCGTTATTTTAATGCGGCAGGTGCCGATGAATCAGGCATGATCGGTGAGCGTCATGACCCGGAAACCCACTTGATCCCGCTTGTTTTAAAAGCTGCTTTGGGAGAAATAGAAAACATAAAAATTTTTGGAACCAATTATCCCACACCGGACGGAACATGCATCAGGGATTACATTCATGTGAATGATCTTGCATCAGCGCACATGTTGTCTTTGGAAGCCCTTTTCTCAGGAAAAAACAGCTCGGTATATAATCTTGGAAACAGCAACGGGTATTCGGTTCACGAGCTGATAGATACAGCAAGAAAGGTTACAGGTCGATCTATATCTGCTGTTGATGCTGAAAGAAGACCTGGAGATCCTGCCATACTGGTTGCAAGTTCGGAAAAAATAAAAAAAGAACTCGGATACCGGCCTCAATATGAAGATCTGGAAACAATTATCAAAACGGCATGGACATGGCACCAGAACGTGCATCAGAAAATGCATTAGAACGTGCATTTGCAAAAACCCGGTTTCAAAAAACAAGTTTGACATAGTGTTGCTTCCTTAGCATATTGATGAAAAAGGAGTATGTGATGAAAAAAATCAAGGTCATGGTTAACGGTATTCCCGGAAACGTTGCTGTTATTATTGCAAAGCATATCATGGCGGATCAAAGGTTTGAACTGGTTCCTTATTCACTTACAGGCCCTGAGATAACGGAAAAGACATTTTCTTTAGATCATATTTCCGTGTCTTTGCTGGCACCTGAAATTCGGGATCAGGCTATTGACAGCATCAAGGAAAACGAAGGTGGATTTATCTGTGTGGACTATACCCATCCGTCCGCAGTCAATGGGAATGCTGAATTTTACTGCAAACATGGTATTGCCTTTGTAATGGGAACCACAGGGGGAGATAGAAAGCGCCTTGAGCAAATGGTTGTTTCATCGTCTTTGCCGGCTGTTATTGCACCGAATATGGCAAAACAGATTGTCGGTTTGCAGGCCATGCTCGAATGGAGTGCTGACAATTTTCCGGATCTGTTCAAGGGCTATCAGCTTGAAATCAAAGAGAGCCACCAAAAAGGAAAAGCCGATACCAGTGGAACAGCAAAAGCGATTGCAACGTGCTTTAAAGATATGGGGGTTGTTTTTTCTGAAAAAGACATCATCAAAGAGCGCGATCCGAAAGTTCAGAAAACAACATGGGGTGTGCCTGAAGCATATATAGGCGGACACGGCTATCATACCTATACGCTGGTTTCTGATGATCAGACAGTAAAATTTGTTTTTTCTCACAATGTAAACGGCAGAGACGTTTATGCAAAAGGGACGCTGGATGCGGTATCGTATCTTTTTAAAAAGATTGAAGCAGGAGAAAAAGCAAGAATTTTTACAATGATTGATGTTTTGAAAGGAAATTGACATTATGTTCAACAAAATGATCGTGATGGGTGTTTTTTTTCTGATGATTGTTCCGGTATCTTTAATGGGACAGGAGTCATCTCCCAAAAAAAACTGGAAAGATTCCTTAAATCCGTTAGCTGATCCTCAAGCGGTTTCTGGAGGCAGCATTTCGATATTTTCAGGCCAGTATCCAAAAAGTTTAAATTACTATCTGGACAATAATGTGTTAAGTGCTGAAATATTTGGGGCGATGTTTGAAACACTGCTCACCATGAATCAGGTTACACTGGCGTATGAACCTGGTCTGGCATCCGGCTGGGTGATATCAGATGATAAAAAGGAATTTGTATTTAAAATTGACAAACATGCCAGATGGAGCGATGGAAGTCCGATTACGGCATATGATGTCGAATTTACCTATAACGCCATTATGGACGATAAAAATCTGACAGGATCGCATAAGGTGGATATGGAACGTTTTTATCCGCCTGTTGTACTTGATGAACAGACGATACGATTTAAGGCAAAAGACGTTCACTGGAAAAATCTCGGTGCTGTCGGCGGGTTTCATATTTTATGTAAAAAAGCACTTAAAGATAAGGATTTTAATAAGATTAATTTTTCTTTCCCGGTGGTTTCCGGTCCGTATCAAATCGGTGAGATCAATGAAGGAATTTATATAACAGTGGAGCGACGCAGCGACTGGTGGAACGAGAAAGCAAAAAGGTTTAAGGGTACAGGCAACTTTCAAACTATAAAATTTGTATTTTTCGCTGAAAGAGAAAACGCGTTTGAAGCATTTAAAAAGCACAAGTTCGATCTTTTTCCTGTTTACACATCAAGAATATGGATTAATGAAACAAAAGGGGATAGATTTACAAAAAACTGGATCATAAAACAGAAGATATTTAATAGTAAGCCTGTCGGGTTTCAGGGATTTGCCATGAATATGAGAAAACCGCCGTTTGATGATTTGAGTGTCAGAAATGCCATGGCGCACCTTTTAGACAGGAAAAAGATGAACAGTACGCTGATGTATGACCAGTATTTTTTACATAAATCCTATTATGAAGATCTTTACTCAAAAGCAAACCCGTGTCCCAATG
>JAGVGX010000023.1 GCA_020056865.1 Desulfobacterales bacterium | reverse complement strand
CAATTACGCATCATCGCTTTCTTTTACAAAAGAAGTGCGCAACCACGCCTTTGAACTGACTGTTACAAAATCAAATCTTAACGGAAGGCAGCAATCGCAGTTTGGTGGGGCGTTCACGCTATATCCATTCAGCAATCTGAATTTTTATTCACGTACCCAACTGATGATTCAGACGATCAACGTTACCACAGGTGCTCCCTCCTCTCCCATTTTTAAAACTGCGGCGGGTGCCGGAGGGCCTGGCGGACCGGGTAGCCAGCAACAATCTACAAAAACGCGTTTTCGAAATGCAATTATTGAAGAGATGATCGGCGTTAAAATCACAAAATTTCTATGGGCAGAGGCTTTTGTAACCTATGGCGATATGATTGATTATGTAGAAAAGAACGCCTATGTGGTGTATAACCTGAATGATAAAATTACAAAACGTGTTGGCGGTTCCCTGATCTTTATCATCAGTCCTGCAATTGATTTCTCAGTACGAACAAGCTATTCATGGTGCGATTCGTTTTATGTTAAATATGCACCCAATACGGAAGCAGGAAATTATAAACCTGTACCCACAATTACAAACTACACTCAATTTCAAATTACAGGAGGTTTACAATGGAAACTTTAAAAAAAGCAACACTGATACTCTCATTCCTTTTTGCGGCTTACAGCGGCTCGAATGCGCAGGATTATGCCAAAATACAGGATGCATTTCAACGCAGTTATTCGGCTGACTCTGCAAAAAACTATAAATCATCCCTTGAAATAATGAAGACAGTGTATGATGCAGGTTCTTATGAAATGAATGTGCGCATGGGCTGGATTTCTTATCTGGCAGGACAGTTCACAGAATCGGTGAATTATTACAGCAAAGCAATTGTTCTGATGCCGTATGCCATTGAAGCCCGTTTTGGTGTGATCTATCCCGTATCATCACTGGGAAACTGGAATGCAGTGAAAACACAATATTTAGAAATACTGAAAATCGATCCTCAGAATACGGTTGCCAATTACAAGCTGGGCTACATTTATTACACAGCCGAAAATTACACCGATGCCTATAAATGTTTTGAAAAAGTAGTCAACCTGTATCCTTTTGATTACGATGGTGTGCTGATGTTTGCATGGACAAACTGGCGCATGGGAAAAATGCGGGAGGCGAAAGTATTGTTCAACAAGGCGCTGATGATGCGGCCGAATGATGCTTCTGCGAAGGAAGGGCTGGGGTTGATTAAATAAATCTGTTATAATTTTTCTTCTTCATCCCTCCGCAAATACTTATAGGCTGTGCCATTGAAGGTATAAACCAATTCCTTTTGCGTTAGGTTGACAACCGTAAAATTTCGTTTTTCTCCGCTGGCTTTCACGGTAAGCGAAATTGTTTTTCCGTCTTCTGTAATTTTCCAGGTGCCTGATTCGGGGGTAGTGCTTGAAAACAAATAGGTTCCGTCTTTTTCAAAAGTATACTGCGTGTTCTTTGCCATATCCTGGTAAAACTTTTCGGTCAGCTTATCTTCTTCCGAGCCTGTGGTAGCCACCAGATTTAATGAGAAGAAGCGCCACTTGCCCACCATGAGATCAGCTTTGGTTTTTTCTTTTCTTCCGCAGGCTGAAAATGCCATGATAAACACAAGGATAAGCGAAGCAAAGGCGATTTTTTTCATGATGGTTTTTGATTAATGATGATGTAAAAATAGTGATTTTCTGGAATGTGTGCTTTGGGATATTTACCAGCGCACGGGCCGTGTTTCGCAGTGCGCCCTATGCACTGCGACCCACTTTCTTCGCATTACTTCCCCCCACTACCAAAACACAAGCATGCTCGTGAAAACTTCAGTGGAATGGACAAGACAATGACAATTTTCTCCCTCACTTGTTCAACGCGTTTTTTCCTTTTCTCTTTTATTTATAACTATCTGTACTCCTGCCATTTCAATAATAAATAGCGGAGTAATACTAACAATTATTTTTTATGTTAATTGATATTGACCAATTTTATTGCTTGAAGATAATTCTATTTTATAGCTTAATAGTTATGGTTATCAATTAAAACATATTCTATTCTATCACGAGCTTTCCGCTGCCCAGTGCTTCTTCTTTTCGATTATATATTCTGTACAGATACACTCCTTTTGCAAGAGAGCCCCTGTCAATATTAGTTTTTGGCTCAACAATCTGTTTACTCAATACTTCTTCACCTGAAATGTTATAAAGCCTGAACGTCATACTGCCATTTGATTTTAGGATCTGTTCATCAACGCAAATCTCGCTAGTGATCTGCATAGGATTGGGATTTATCATAACATAATCCTTCCCATTTATGTCTTCCACACCAGCCGGTCCTGAATATTCGTAAAATAATTTTAAATCATTTCCCGGATCATCATATCCGATTCCAACATATCCTCGGTTTCCAATAGCAAAACCTACACATCTGCCCACCTGACCGCCAAATCCAGTCATGGAAACAGAGCTCCAGGAATTGGTTGCTTGATTATACTTGTAACTTATATTTGTAGAATAACCAGTGTAGTTATTATGTCCTGTACAAACAAAGCCTACATTGCTTATTACAAAGGTCGCACACTCATCTCTTTCTACAGGATAACTTGCTTTTTGTGTCCAGGAATCGTTGGTTTGATCATACTCCCAGAAATCACTTAAAGAATGAAAGCCACTACTATATCCTCCACCAATGTATCCCTTTGTTCCAATTGCAAAGGCAAAAGCTGTTTCCCTGTATAAACCTGGGAAAGTTGCTTTACTGGTCCAGGTGTCTGTTGCCTGATCCCACTCATAAAAGTTTCCGTTGTACACGGCTAAAATATATGCTTTGGTCCCAATAGCAAATGCTGTCGCTCCTTCCAGAGTACCACCCGGATAATCTGTTTTCTGAGTCCAAATATTAGAAGCCTGATCCCATTCCCAAAGATCCGAATACGAACCCGAACTGCTATAACCGGTCGAGATATAACCCTTTGTACCCATTGAAAAACCAACAGCATCCATTCGGGCTCCTCCTGGCAAATCAGCCTTCTGCGTCCAGGCATTTG
>JAGVGX010000213.1 GCA_020056865.1 Desulfobacterales bacterium | reverse complement strand
TATGATTTATATTTTCAATGAGCTCGATGGTTTCATGAATATCTTGTTCCGTTGGCATAAAAATCAGTATATCTCCGGAATGACTTTCTTTCAAAAGCTTTTTAACAGCCAAAACCGCCATGTCCACATGTGTTTGTTCTTCAGAGATGATATCTTCATGTTCGGCAGGCCAATATCTGACATCAACAGGAAACATACGGCCTGAAACCTCTATGACTGGTGCATTGTCAAATGCCTTTGAAAACTTTTGTGTATCAATCGTTGCAGATGTTATAATTATTTTAATATCATTTCTTTTGGGTAACAGTGTCTTAAGAAATCCTAAAATAAAATCAACATTAAGGTTCCTTTCGTGAGCTTCATCAACAATAATTGTGTCGTACTGCCGCAACAGCCTGTCTTTTACTGTTTCAGCGAGCAGTATGCCATCTGTCATTATTTTTATTAATCCGGTTTTATGTGTTTTGTCATTAAACCTTATTTTATAACCTACAGATTTTCCAGCAACTTCTCCCATTTCTTCTGCGATACGATTGGCTACAGCAATTGCGGCTATTCTTCTTGGCTGGGTGCAACCAATGAATCTCGATACACCTCGGCCTGCGGCAAGACAAAATTTGGGTATCTGGGTTGTTTTTCCGGACCCTGTTTCTCCGGCAATAATTACAACCTGGTTATGTTTAATTGCATCGATTATTTCATTTTTTCTCGAAGTAATAGGAAGGTCGTCATTCCAGATCAATTTTGGAATTTTTTTTTTTAGATGTTCTTTGTGAACCTCATGATAGGATTTTCTTTTTTTATTTTTGTCCAACAAAACAATCTCCGTTTATTTTAATAAAAAACCGATGATACAGCACCAAAGCTTACCTTAAAAATAAAACAAAAATATGGTCATGTTGATGTTATAGAAAAAGGGATGGGGGAAAATATCTATTTGTCAGCTGGAGTTTCATCCGAACATTTGATTTGTTTTTTTTTAACTTTAAATACCCATGAACCAGAAATAACGAGAACATATGTTATGCCTGCAACAACAATAATTACAGGTCCGCTTGACATATTATATAAATAGCTGAAAGCAATCCCACTGGAAGTAAAAACCATACACAATATGACAGCAACTGTCATCATCTGCCAGAGACGTCTTGCGAAATGGCCTGCTATGGCCGAAGGAATAGTCAAAAGTGCTATAACCATAATAATCCCAACAACACGTACAAGCAACACGATAGTAAGGGCGATAAGACACAACAGCAACAAATAGATGGCACTGGAATTGATCCCTCGCAAACGGGCAAACTCATCATCAAAGCAAACAGCTACAAGCTTGTTGTAAAAAAAACACGAAAGTACTACCACGGTAAGGTCGAGTCCGGCCACTATCCATATGTCCGAACTTGAAATAAGCAGGATATCTCCGAAAAGATAGCTGGTAATATCAAAATAACCCGGCGTAAGATCGATAAAAAGCATTCCTGAAGCCATCCCTATTGCCCAGATCGAACCAATAACCGTGTCTTCTCGCTGATGAGCATAAAGACTTACCAGCCCTATGATAACAGCCGCCAGAAGCGCTGAAATAATTGCCCCGAGAACCGGCGTAAACCATGTGATGCCCATCCTGTTTTGCAAAAAAAGAGCCCCACCGATTCCACCAAACACACAATGTGAAATAGCTCCTGCGATATAGCTGATTCGCCTCGTTATAATATATGTTCCTATGATCCCGAAGGAAAAGCTGGAAAGCACCCCTACCAAAACAGCAAGACGTAAAAAGTCTATATCCGGGTCAACAAGTGCTCTTAAGAACTCAATCATACTGATGCCCTTTTTCACTGCACCGGTGGTCATGGCGAACCAGACACAAATCGTGGCCATAGATCTCTTTAATAACAGCACCGTCTATATCACTTGTTGGGTGTATCGCAACACATCGATTCACGCAGATTACACTTCTAACCACTTTGGATACAACACCGAGATCATGCGAAACAAGTAGAATTGTCATTCGCTGATTAAGCCGTTGCAAAAGGCCAAACAATGTCTCTTCAACTTCAGGGTCAATGTTGGCGGTTGGCTCATCAAGCAGCAAAAGTTCAGGATTTACACACAATGCACGGGCAATAAGCACACGCTGTCTTTGGCCTCCGGAAAGTTCCCTGAACAATTCATTAGACAGATCTTGCAGATCTACTTCTTCAAGCGACGACATGGCAGCGCTAATATCCTGCTTCGTATATCTGCCCCCTAAACTGTGGCCCAATCGCCCCATAAGTACAATATCAAGTACTGTAACAGGAAATTGCATATCAAAATGTGTGTATTGCGGCATATATCCAATACGCAACCGGGATTTTTCCGGCGTATAGCCCAACACTTTTATCTCACCGCTGTCCGGCTTGATCAACCCTAAAATAAGCTTTAAAAGCGTTGTCTTCCCTCCCCCGTTAGGGCCGACAATACTCGCAAATTCACCATGTTTTACCTTGACATCAACGTTTTCCAGCACATATTTTTTATTATATGAAAAATAAACATGGTTTAAAATAACGGCAGGTTCGTTTAACGCAGGTTCTTTTGTTGTTTTGATATTCATCTTGTTAACCATTGAAACTGCATGTCGTTAAATATAAATAAAATAGTGACAGGTCAAAACCGTAATCATCTGTTAGCGTAGCACGCAGATACCTTAATATTTTGACTCTGCGTATTCAAGCCATCCACCGGCATCTACAAGAGCACGTTCAAATGCAGATATTGAAAATCCTACCTCTTCTTTTTGTCCATGTTTTTTAATATACAATTTTGAATGATCCATATCTGTTTCAATAAAGGTCTCATGTTGTGAGTATACGTTAAATATACGGTTAATGGTATCGACAGGAAGTTCAATGGCCATCATGCCGCAATTGAACATATTTTGTTTAAAAATTCTGGCAAAGCTTTCGGCTATAACCAGATGGATCTTATTTGATTCAAGTGCCCATGGGGCATGCTCCCTTGACGATCCACATCCAAAATTTGCCCGTGTAATAATAATGTTTTTGCCTTTAATATCTTTTTTCGGATGAAACCCGTCAAGGCTCAGATCTTCAAGAAGATACGGCTCCAGAGCAGATCGCTTAATTTCAGTAAGATATTTGGCAGGAATAATTTCGTCTGTATTGATATCCGATCTGTCAAGAAAAAGTACTTTTCCGTTGAAATTCTTCATATTGTTTTTTTATGATGCACACCCGGTGGTAATGTGGCCTGCTATGGCAGTTGCAGCTGCAGTTGCCGGACTCATAAGATGCACCATCCCTCCTTTACCCATTCGGCCATTAAAGTTTCTGTTGGTGGTTGACGCACAAACTTCTCCTTCAGATAGAACGCCGTTACTCATGCCTAAGCACGCACCGCATGTAGGGTTGGTAACACATGCACCGGCATCCATAAATATTTTCAAAAGACCTTCTTCCATGGCCTGCTGGTAAACCTTTGGAGTCGCAGGTGAAACAATGCAGCGAACAGATGCGTTGATTTTTTTCCCATCAAGAATCATCGCTGCAACCCTGAGATCTTCAATTCTTCCATTGGTGCAGGATCCTATGTAAACCTGATCTACACTTATCATGTCCATCTCTTTTACCGGCTTTACCTGATCAGGCTTATATCCAAACGTCGCCACAGGTTCAAGTTCTGTGACATCATGATCAATCACCCGGTCATACTTCGCGTCATGATCAGCGGTAAATGTTTTGTAGGCTTTAAGTGCTGCTTGTTTTGAGCTAAATTCATCTTTAATAAAGGGCCACAGATAATCAACGGTTGTTTTATCGGGATAGCATATACCACAAGTCCCACCAGCCTCAACAGCCATATTGCAAAGGGTCATCCTTGATTCCATACTCATGTTATCTACAACAGGGCCAATAAATTCAATCACTTTATTTGTAGCACCGTTTACACCTAACCTGCCAACAATAGAAAGTATGACATCCTTTGCATAAACCCCTTGCCGCATTTGACCTGAAATATTAATCTTTATCGTTTCAGGATATTTAAATGCACAAACACCTTTTAATATACCTACCTCAAGATCTGTTGTGCCTACGCCTGCTGCAAACGCGCCAAACGCACCATGAGTACAGGTATGAGAATCTCCCATAATAATGGTAAAGCCTGGTCGTACAAATCCTTTTTCCGGGAAAATAGCATGACAGACCCCGTTTCTTCCTATATCAAAAAAGTCCTTGATCAAATGGCGTTTTGCCCAATCTCTTAAAATCTTTCCCTGCATGGCTGTTTTTGAATCTTTTGCAGGGGTCACATGATCAATAACCGCTTTAATTTTTAAAGCATCAAAAACCCTGTCTTTACCTCGCGCAATGAGATCAATAATAGCGCCGGTCGTTGTAATCTCATGACAAAACACTGCATCTAACTTTAATACATAAATATCCCCAGATGGATTGTCAACCAAATGGGAACCAAAAATTTTTCCCGCTACTGTTTTACCCATATGTCCTCCGCAAATATGTACCACCTCACAACATGTCAATCAGTTGCTGTCTGTTTTTAGTGCCGCAAGAAAGGCGGACTGCGGAATCATAACCTGTCCCACCATCTTCATCCGTTTTTTACCTTTTCTCTGTTTCTCAAGAAGTTTTCTTTTCCGGCTTATATCCCCGCCATAACACTTTGCAATTACATCCTTTCTAAATGGTGAAATGGTTTTTCTTGCTATTATTTTTCCACCGATTGCCCCCTGGATGGCTATTTTAAACATCTGTCTTGGAATTTCTTCACACAGTTTTTCACACGTTGATCGTCCACGGCTCTCAGCATTGTCTCTATGAATAAGCTGCGACAAAGCATCAACACGTTCTCCGTTAATGAGAAATTCAAGTTTCACCAGATCAGATGCCCTGTAATCTATCATATTATAATCAAACGAACCATAGCCTTGCGTAACCGACTTTAGCCGGTCATAAAAATCGTAAATGACCTCTGCCAGCGGAAGTTCAAATATCATTTCAAGCCGCTTCTTAGTAAGGTATTGGTAATTAATATTAAAACCACGCCGTTCCATACACAGTTTCATTATAGCACCCATATAATGATCTGGAATGATAATGGAAGCACGAATAAAAGGCTCTTCTGCATGGTCAATGGTCGTAGGATCTGGATAAAGCGCTGGATTATCAATAACCATTTTGGAACCATCATTTAAAAATATATTGTACCTGACAGTTGGAGCTGTTAGGATTAAAGAAAGATCGTATTCACGCTCGAGTCGTTCCTGTACAACCTCCAAATGAAGAAGCCCTAAAAATCCGCAACGGAAACCAAAACCCAAGGCAACCGAGGTATCCTTTTCATACAATAAGGACGCGTCGTTAAGTTTAAGTTTTTCAAGGGAAACTGCCAAATCTTCATAATCATCTGACGCAACAGGATAAATAGACGAAAAAACAACGGGTTTTACTTCTTTAAACCCAGGCAGAGGCTGATCACAAGGCATATATTTTAATGTAATGGTATCCCCGCATTTGGTATCACTGACTCTTTTTATACCGGCAATAAAATAACCGACCTGGCCTGCTGAAAGTTTTTTTTGGGGTATTCTTTTTAATTGAAATATGCCCACCTCTTCTACCTTATACTCAGCTTTATTAGACATAAATACAATCGTATCACCCGGCTTTATTTCTCCTTCAAAAACCCGAAAATAAACAATGGTGCCTCTAAAAGAATCATATTGAGAATCAAAAATTAACGCTTTAAGTGGGGCATCCTGATCCCCCGTTGGTGGTGGAAGTTTTTTAATAATTGCCTCAAGAAGCTCCTCTATGCCGATTCCCTCTTTTGCTGATATAAGAATTGCTGTTTCAGAATCAAGGCCAAGCTCATCTTCTATCTGTTTTTTAACCATATCCACGTCTGCAGACGGCAAGTCGATTTTGTTAATTACAGGCATAATTTCCAGATCATGCTCCATAGCCAAATAAAGATTGGCCAGCGTCTGAGCTTCCACGCCCTGGCTTGCATCAATAAGAAGCAGCGCACTTTCACATGATGCAAGTGCACGGGAAACTTCATATGTAAAATCAACATGTCCAGGGGTATCTATTAGATTTAAATAATATGTCTGCTTATCTTTTGCACAATACGGCAGGCAAACAGCCTGGCTTTTAATCGTAATGCCCCGCTCCCTTTCTATATCCATTGAATCAAGAATCTGATTCTTGAAATCACGGTCAGCTACAATATGTGCAGCCTGAATCAGTCTGTCGGACAGCGTCGACTTACCGTGATCTATATGTGCTATGATACTAAAATTTCTTATACGTTTCATTACGTTGTAAATCCATTCTAAAAAAATGTTGATCTTGACACCATACATGATTCATTATAAGTAATAATTTTTATCCGAAATCTAAAATGCCTACATAGCATCTTATATAATATTTATCTTTCAAAAACCAGAAGAACCTATGGGTAATCACATATTAATTGTTGATGATGAACTGCCGATAAGAGACCCGCTTCGAGAATTTCTTGAGCTCTCCGGGTTCCAATCCTCCATGGCTTCAAGTGCACAAGAAGCACTCAATTTAATAAAAAACAATACATTTGACGTGGTAATCACCGACATCATGATGCCTGTAATGGACGGCCTTGAACTAACAGACAAAATAAAAAAAGAGCATGATATAGATGTCATCGTAATGACAGGGCATACGGAGAATTATTCATATGAAGAAGCAATAAACAAAGGTGCAAGCGACTTTATTTTTAAACCCATTCGCTTTGAAGAACTTTTGCTCCGGCTTAAACGCGTTATAAAAGAACGCACGCTGTCTAAAGAACGCCATATGATGCTGCAGGAAATGGAACATCTGGCCATCACCGACGGTCTAACCAAACTGTATAATTCCAGACATTTTTATAGCCAGATAGAACTCGAGATACACCGATCAAAACGTTACAGCCATCCTCTCTCTCTTGTGCTCATCGATATTGATTACTTCAAAGACTACAATGATACCTACGGTCACCTTAAAGGAGACAAGGTATTGTTTAAACTTGGAGAAATTATCAAGTCCCATTTAAGAACCATGGATTCTGCATACCGATATGGTGGAGATGAATATACAGTTATACTTCCCGCCACATCCGGCGAAGAAGCAACAAATGCCGCAAAAAGAATACACCATACCATAGCAATAGAAAAATTTTGTCCGAATCCTGATATAAAAACCATCTCACTCACCATAAGCGCAGGTGTCACACAATATTTCAATAATGAGGAATTAACCACCTTTATTCAAAGAGCAGACCAGGCCATGTATTTATCAAAAAAATACGGCAGAAACCGGGTCACCACACTCATGGCCGACAGCACTACGGGCTGATATGTATCTTCAGGAGCAAATCCCCTGTTACGCCATCATCTCCCTGTTTCCCCAAACCTTTAAGTCTTAAAATACCGTCTTCTTTTATACCTTTTGGAACATCTACCCGTAAAAGCCTTTTATGAAATCCCCAGGAAATATTAACCAGTTTGCTGCTGCCGGAAACAGCTTCATAAGGAGAGATGATAAGCGTACCATAAAGACAGCTGTCATTCTCCAGACCAACCGGACGTATCACCTGTAAATGATGCGTCTTTTTTCTCTCCGTTGCATGCTGTATTTTATCCGTAAAACCTGTATCCGGAACAAATTGAAACAGTTTCAAGAAAACCATTCCAAAAACAAACCCGCCGACATGAGCCCACCATGCAATATTGCTGATACCAGCATGGCTCCAGGCAGCGTTAATAAATTGCATTAAAAACCAGAACCCCAAGAAGAAAAAAGCGGGGATCTCGACAAACCATGGAATAAAAATAATTGGGATTAGCGTTAATATTTTTGAATGTGGATACAAAAGAAGATACGCACCCATCACGCCTGCTATGGCACCACTTGCCCCAACAACCGGCACATCTGAATACAGATTAAACAGCAGATGCGACAATCCTGAAGTCAATCCGCACAACACATAAAATAAAAGATACCTGGCATGACCAAGTCGGTCTTCGACATTATCTCCAAAGATATAAAGTGACCACATATTGCTTAGAAGATGCCAAAAACCACCATGCAGAAACATAAAAGAAAACATAGACAGTACCTGCTGAAATGGCGTGAAATGTGAAGCAAATTCCGACAGGGAATACCTGGCCGGAACCAGTCCATAAATAAATAAAAACTGGTTCATATGGGTTCCATGGGCCAGTTCAGCAAGATATAACACCACATTCATGCCTATAATACAGGTGTTGACTACCGGGTAATTTTTAGAAGGTGTGGTATCTCGAAGAGGAATCATGCGTTATGTGCTTAATTGCGTTAAAGACTCTATTCGCATACTAATATCCATAAATCTTGCTGAATGGGTTAAGGCGCCCATGGAAATAAGGTTTACACCGGAATCAGCAACTGCAAGCATATCATCCATGCTGATCCCACCGGAAACTTCAACAATTGCATGGCGGTTAATTAATTTTACTGCCTTTTTTATTTCAGATATATCCATATTGTCCAGCATAATAACGTCAGCTTGGGCATCTAATGCTTCTTTCACCTGAGACAAATTTGAAACTTCTACTTCTATCTTTAAAAGATGTGATATATTTTTCTTTATTTTCTCTACAGCTTTTTTCACGCCGCCACAAACAGCAATATGATTATCCTTTATCAATACACCGTCGTAAAGACCGATACGGTGGTTATGCGCGCCTCCTGCACGGACAGCATATTTTTCTAAAACCCTTAACCCGGGCGTTGTTTTTCGGGTGTCAACCAGGCGAACGTTTTTTTCTCCAAGCTTATCCACAAATGTACGCACATGCGT
>JAGVGX010000016.1 GCA_020056865.1 Desulfobacterales bacterium | reverse complement strand
CAATTTTAAGTGTGTTTTGTTGCAGGTTTTACTGGTCCTTTTCTAAAAAATTAATGAAAATCATAAAATCGAAGGCCTGTTGGGTTTTTCAAACCTCTCCAGCCATGCCTTTATGCTCTTCAAATATTTAGTTTATTCGTGCCCTCAGTCTTTCATTCTCTATTTCGTAGAGATAATAACGGGGCCTTTCGCCAACGGTAATATCCGCTGAAGTGAAACTTTTAACATATGGCACATCTTCTTCATCGGAAATGACGAACGGTTATTTTCAATGAATTTAAATTTCATTTCGATGCCCGGCTGAAGATGACCATGGTTTTTTTTAAGATGTCGCGCTCCATTTTGGCATCCTTGAGGCTTTTCTCAAGCTCTCGAATTTTCTGTTGCTCAAGAGGTCAAAGCCTCACGACCGTTGCCGGGAAAGGCAAGCTCTTTGTTGACACGTTGCGCTCCCGCCATCTATAAAGAAGATCTTTTGATATGCCAAGATTTTCTGCCACGCCAGCTACTGTTCGACCTGGCTCCTCTGTCAACTGGACCGCATTGCGCTTAAAGTCAGGATCATATTTTCTGCGTTGTTGAACACTCATAATTTCCTCCTGCCATTGTTATTATCAATGACTTAACCGAGTATCCACCATTTCATAGCAGGATCATTTTGCAGGCTTTAATGTGGCTGAAGAATAAAAAGCAGGCCAATAAGATATAAACTTTTTGATACCTTTTTCACTTATGCAAGCAATCTTTGAGTAATGTTAAATTGTTGCATGCTCAAGGCATATATTCTTTCTTAATGCAACCCTGGCGGTTTTTTCAAACTGAACAGTTAAATCAGATACAAAAAAAACCGATTTGCCATGTTTGCTCATCTGAATGTCAACTTCCGGATTGTTTTGTAAAAATGCTTTAACATCTTCTGCAGTAGAAAAAGAAGAGTCAACAATAGTTACTTTTTGACCTATTTTTTTTTGGATGATGTCTGTTAAAAGTGGGTAATGCGTGCAGCCCAAAATAAGCGTATCAATCTGTTTGATTTTTAAAGGATGTAAATATTTTTTTATGATCATCTTTGTTTCAGGCCTTTTTAACCAGCCTTCTTCCACAATAGGCACCAGAAGCGGGCATGGCGTTGAGTACACCTTTGCCTCAGGCGATAGTTCTTTTATCTTGTTTTCATAAGCACCGCTGTTAACCGTTGCACGGGTTCCAATAACCCCTATTCTCTTTTTTTCAGATTTTTTTACGGCAAGTTTTACAGCGGGGCTGATCACTTCGAATAAGGGACAATTAAATTTCTCGGCAACGGTTTCAAAAGCAACACTTGATGCGGTGTTGCATGCCATAATAATAATTTTTGCGCCTTTGCTTAAAAGAAATTCCGTGTTTTCAATAGAATATTTAACCACCGTATCCGGGCTTTTACTTCCATACGGCGTTCGGGCAGTATCACCAAAATAGATAATATCGTAATCTGGAAGCTGCTCCATCAATGCACGGGCTACAGTTAAACCGCCGATCCCTGAATCAAATATGCCAATCATAATTTAAGTTTTTTTACTCTCACATTCATAGGTTAACAACTGTTTTTTTACGTATTCTTTTATTAACCTGTCGGGTACGTCTGTACGCATCCCGGGGCAAAACGAAGCCATAATATACCAGTTATCAACATCTGTCAGAACACTTGGAATAAAAGGCCATAACTTGCACATCGCAGGTTTGACAGGATGAATGGTACACACCTTGTCCCAAAAAATGCAATAATCGTTTTTTCCCTGGATCAGCAAAGGTTTTGCGCCTGACATTGAGCAGTATGTTTCAATAAATTTTTCAGGATCGAATTTGATATGTCGGCAAATAGCTTCAATATCGCTATCCGTTACAAAAGTACCCCCATATCCCTTGCAGCAGTCACCGCATTTCCAGCAGTTAAATATATATTCAAAATCCATAAAAATTAACCCGTGTATTCAACAGGATGTCTTGTATCCATTGCCCGCTTCAATGTTACCTGATCCACATACTTTAAATCTCCACCAATTGGAACACCCGATGCTATCCTGGTAATCTTGATGGCAAACACCTTCAGAATATCTGACAAATACGATGCTGTAGCCTCTCCCTCAACATTTGTGGACGTTGCTATGACAACCTCTTGTATCCCGCCCTTTTTAATTCTAAATACCAGTTCTTTTATCTTTATGTCATCAGGTCCAACGCCATCCATTGGCGATAATACACCTGAAAGAATATGATAATGTCCATTAAATGCGCCTGATTTTTCTATGGCCACCATATCTGCCTGCCGTTCAACCACGCATAAAAGAGACGTATTTCTCGAGCTGTTGCTGCAAATACCACAAAATTCCCTGTCGCTTAACGCAAAACATGTGGCACATAACCTGACTCTGTTTATTACATCCTGTATGCTGCTGCACAGTCTCTCAGCCTCTGCGCGAGGTGAAGACAGAATATGCATGGCAAGTCGTTCAGCGGTTTTCTCTCCTATACCGGGAAGTTTGGCAATATTTCGAATCAAATTGATGATTGGGGAAGGATAATAATTCATAATTACATCAGTCCTGGAATGTTCAGGCCACCTGTAAGTTTGCCCATTTCAGATGAAACCATCTCCTGGGATTTAGCAAGCGCATCATTGACTGCAGCCATTACCAGATCCTGAAGCATCTCAACATCATCAGGGTCAACCACTTCTTTTTCTATCCGTATCGATAATATCTGCTGCTTGCCGTTTGCCACAACCTTTACCATACCTCCTCCGGAAGCAGTTTCAACGGTTCTTTCTGCAAGCTCCTCCTGCATCTTCATCATTTTTGCCTGAAGCTTCTGCGCCTGCTTCATCATGTTCCCCATATTTTTCATAACACATCCCTCCTATTTAACCTTTACTTCCACAATCTTTCCTTTAAAAATTTCTACTGCTTCTGCAATCATCGGATCGTCTAAAGCCTTTTTTTGAAGAGCAGCAGTCCTGTTTTTTTCCTGTTTTTTATCTTCTGTGTTATTTTTTTCTTTAATAACTATATCCATGCTTTTTTTAAAAAAATCATTACACACGTTTTTTAACAAGGACACATTATTATCACGCTTAACCATATCAATATTGTATTGACTTCCATTCACTTCTATCTCAAGCTGGTTTTCCGTTAAACTGACAATTGAAGAATTTGCCAGATTAGCAGCCAGAGACGGATGTTGCTGTGAAATAATTTCGCAAATTTTTCCCCAGGTATCGCTAAGGTTCTCTTCGGTGATAAACCCTTTTCCTTTTTCTTGTTTTTTATCCGTGCACACCGGGGATGGAACTTTGCTTTCATGTTCAACAAACGGGAATACATCTGTTTTTAATCGATCGAGTTTTTCTATAAAATCATCAATCAAAAGTGCAGGTTTAATATGCAACACCTTTATCAACACCATTTCAAATGCCAGCTTAGGCCTGCCTGCGTATCTCATGTTCTCGCCTTCCTTAAGCAGGACGTGGAGAATCTGATTTAAATATATCATCGGAATATCTTTGATCTGATCTCGTATGAGATCTATTTCATGGTCGGGAAGATCCACAAGTTTGTCTATCCTTTGACCCATTTTCACAACAAAAAGGTTTCTGAAATGTTCAATAAGGTCTGAGTAACACTTGATTAAATCATGGCCTGAATAGAAAAGATCATCAATGATGTCTATAACGGCCGTAATATCACCTTTTAAAATCCCTGCGGACATGTCAAACATAACTTTTCTGCCGATAACGCCAAGTATGCTCATCGCATGATCAAACGTGGCGTTTCCATCTGCAGAAGCCATGATCTGATCAAGAAGACTCAAAGCATCCCGCATGCTTCCGCCTGCTTCATGTGCTATTAAATCAAGGCCTTGTGAAGGTATATCAAAGTTTTCCTTCTTACAAATATTATTCATTTGATCTGCAATAGATTGAATATGGATACGTCTGAAATCATACCGCTGACACCTGGAAATAATCGTGGCAGGAATCTTGTGGAGTTCTGTTGTGGCAAAAATAAACATCACGTGTTCAGGCGGCTCTTCAAGTGTTTTTAACAGTGCATTAAAGGCCGCTATAGACAGCATATGAACTTCATCTATGATATAAATCTTGTAAAGGCTGTGAGCAGGCATGTACTTGATATTCTGTCGCAACTCCCTGATCTGGTCAACACTGTTATTAGATGCACCGTCGATCTCAAAAACATCCACGGAATTGCCTGCTGTGATTTCCCTGCATGACCGGCATATATCGCACGGGACTGGCGCAGGTCCTTCCTTACAGTTCATGACTTTAGCCAGTATTCGCGCTACGGTTGTCTTTCCTGTTCCTCTTGGGCCTGCAAACAAAATCGCATGATGCATACGATTCGACGCAACAGCATTGGATAAGGTGGAAGTAACATGTGTTTGTCCAACAACCTGATCAAAGGTCTGGGGACGATATTTACGTGATAGTACAAGGTAGGACATATTTACAACATACGCTCTTTAACCTGGACAAAGCAAGCAAGATAATTTTTAAATACCGGGTAGTTCGTGGCGGAGAGAGAGGGATTCGAACCCTCGGTGCCGCTATTAACAGCACACACGATTTCCAGTCGTGCTCCTTCAGCCAGCTCGGACATCTCTCCTGAAAAAAATTGTGAATGCAAATTATTAAAAAGTTGAACCTCTTATTTCTTTTTATAAAAAAAAAATCAAGGTTTATTTTGTTTTGAAGTTAAGAAAAAGAGGGCTCGGCGGGAAATCATTGATTTTTTTTAAAGGAACGATTGCAGGGAACAAAAAACCCTGCAATCTAACAACATTTTTTTACAATAAACGTTACAGCTCATTTTACGGTCACGCCTTGAGGAATAGAAGGCGCAATGATGTCTTGAATCATTTTACTTGCTTCTTGTGAGAATCCGCTTTCATTTCCTGCCAGATCAACTGCGGTTACACAGAAATAATATGTGCCTTCACTCAGGTTGGCAAAGGTATGGCTTGTCTGAGCCTTGTCAACATAAAAAGGCGTGCCATAGGTCCTGCTTGCTGTTCCAACATAAACATTGTATCCTTTTAAATCCGGTTCACTGTTTGGCTGCCAGCTAACAGTAGCGCTGCCGGCAAAGGCAACTCCAAACAAACAACAAAAACAAATACACACTAAAACTGACATGTGAATTAATCTTGACATAACGTATCTCTCCTTAATTTGATACCATTTCACGCTAACCGCTCTTTTATCGCCTATTTCGGAATATTCTTTTTTCAACCTCTTCTGAATAAGCACTTTCAACACCTTGACTGTTCACGGCAGTTACACAAAAATAGTATGTTTGACCTTGATTAAGTTCATAAAAACTATGATTTGTCATAGTTTTTTCTACAAAAACATAATCGCTGTAATTTCTGCTTTCAGTTCCAATATAAACCTTATATCCATACAAGTTCTGGTCAGGATTTGTCTGCCAGCTTACGGTTACGCTTCTTTTCCACGCGGCAAAAGCAATACCATAAAAAACAAACAAAACACCGAGAATAACGAAAACCATCTTTTTTTTATTTTTAAACATACGAACCTCCTTCAGATTCTTTACCTTAAAATTTCCATCTGCACCATTACGCGCCAAGATGAAATGCAAAATACAAGCCAAAATAATAGCCGGACAATCATAAAAAAAACTAAGTCAAACATTTCAGTTAGTTTGAAAAAAAATATAAACAATGGCCTCAAAAACAACCCAATATGCCTAACAGAATGTATCTTTTCCTATACGTCCATTGAACATATTTTATACATTTGTTTTATACCCAGTATCTAAAAATATTTTTTATATAGATAACAACGTTTG
>JAGVGX010000024.1 GCA_020056865.1 Desulfobacterales bacterium | reverse complement strand
GTTCATTGCGGCCAACTTTCTTTTCGGCTGTCTTTGATTTTGGCGGGTTCAATAATATTTCTAAATCGGTAATATCCTCTGGTTTATCTGGTTCTAATCCGATTGTATATTTCCAGCCTTTTTCTTCAAATATCGATGCAACTTCTTTTAATCTTTCTTCTGTTTGTACATGAACAATAGCGGGTTTCTTTTCAGTACCTAATTTTGCCGTCTTTTGACCATTAAAAATTTTGTCCATATTGTCACCATTAAAAATATTAGGATTCATTTATCGCATACGCTGTTATAACTGGCAGCCTGTTTCGGAGCCACGCTTTAAGGCACCTGGCGCTGAAGGCGCGAAGTCGACAACCTTGTTAGCCATGTCTAATCAGCCAAACTTACTATATGATCATGCTCGCCGGCCTTGACTTTAAAGTTTTTTGGATATTTTTTAAGTAACTCTGCGAATGTCTTACATTCATAATTTGATTCGGAAAATGTAGGGTCAAGTCGTTTTACGATGGGCCTTATTTCTGCTTTAAGAACCGATGCATTACCAGTTCGCTTAGAGATTTGTTTGATGGCTTTAGTTAAAAGCTCAATAGGGTCTTTGATCCGTACTGTATCTGATTCATCGTCACTATTTTTGTCTTCTTGAATGTCAGTGGCGAGGGTATCGTAGTATTTAAAGTCCGAACAACTGTGAGCCCAATGTTTATTGGTAGATGACTTACAACCAATACCAATTAGATCTTTACCGGCAGCCTTAATTTTTTGTGATAGGGGAATAAAATCACTATCGCCGCCAATAACAATAATTGAGGAAATGTGCGGGAACCTCAATACATCTTCAACGGCATCAAGAGATAACTTAATATCAGCTCCGTTTTTAGCCGAAGCACCCGGAGGAAATATTTGGATTAATTCCACCGCACACTTAAGTAAGGAGTGACGATATGTTGAATACCACTGCCAGTTGCAATAGGCCTTATTAATGGCCACATTGCCGTATGTTGTTGCAAAATCATATACCGCTTGCACATCAACCAAGAAATCTTGCTGTTTATTTCTGTTTTGTGTGCGTCCATAGCCACCGCTTCCATGAGCGGCGTCATACAAACTGGCATGTATGTTTTCAAAATCCCAATATACTGCTACAGCTTCTTTTCCCATTGATTTCTCCTTGCTGGGGTGACTAACGTTTTAATAACTGGTGCCGGCAGGTCTCTATGGTGATTAATTTGTCAGCTTCGTATTGTTTTCTCAGTTGTGACGGGCTTGCATTGTTGATATGTATGCCCAATACGCCTTAGATTATTCTATATTTGAGCTGACAACAGCGGCTACCTGCATCATGTTGATCGTCTGGCCTTCTTGTTGTTATATGTAATTTACAGCTGAATTCTTTACAGTCTGTAAAACATTATTTATTTTAAACAATATAAGATAGTTAAGCAATCATCGGCACTATGTCACACGGATTGTTTCTCCGAGTTTTGGGACAGATACGTCATATCCTTCTTTTGCAAGTACTTCTGAAAATGTCAGAGATTGTTCTTCCTCTCCGTGTACCAATGCGATTTTTTTTATTTTTAGATTCGATTGCTTTAAAAAACGCAGCATCTCCTTTTGATCCGCATGGGCACTTAAACCGCCTATTTTTCTGACTCTGGCTTTAAGCGGATATTCTTTTTGCAAGAACTTCATCATGGGAGGCGGCCCTTTTCTTCCACTTTCCTCGTAAGCCAGGCCTTGCTCTTCTATTCTTCTTCCAAGTGTATGCTGGGCCATATAGCCTACGATAAGTATAGTGTTTTTGGGGTCATGGATCTTATGCCTTAAGTGATGAAGTACACGGCCAGCTTCACACATGCCAGAGGCAGCGATGACAATCTGAGGCCCTTGTTGCCGGTTAACAGCCATGGATTCATCTACGGAACTTACAAAGCTGATCTGTTGAAACTGAAAAGGATTAATTCCCTTATTCAAAAAGGTATTGTGTGTATCTTCGTCGTATACTTCGGGATGCTCTCCAAAAACACGGGTAAGTTTTATGGCTAAGGGGCTGTCAATATAAACAGGAACTTTGGGAACCTTGTTTTCTCTGTAAAGTTCGTGAAGAATATAAATGAGCGTCTGGGTTCTGCCAAAAGCAAATGCAGGAATGATGACAGTACCGTTGCTTTCAAAGGTTTCTAAAAGCACTTTTTGCAGGCTGTGCTTTAGATCCTCTATGGGTTCATGTTCACGATTCCCATACGTACTTTCCATGACAAGAAGATCAATGTTTTTATCGTCATCGGAAAAGTTCAGACATGGGTCCCTGATAATGGGTTTGTTGAACCTGCCGATATCTCCGGTATAAAGAATATTTCGATCTTGCCCGTTTGTTGAAACTTTAATAAGACTCATGGCTGATCCAAGGATATGTCCGGCTTCGTAAAATTTACAGGTGATGTTTTTCCCAACAACAACCGGATGACGATAAGGGTAGCCGTCAAAATAGCCTAAGGCATGATCAGCATCACTGATTGTATACAAGGGCTCAGCAGCTTCAAGGTGGAACTTTTGAATAAACATGTTGATGGTGTCGGTATCTAATTCATGGCGATCTTTTTTAAGGAGTTTTTTTATTTCCTCTAACTTGCGAGGACTGAGTGTTTTGGCTTTTGATGATTTTCTTATTTCAGATAGGGTTGAACGGACAAGTTTATATTTGAGATAATTGGCATCTGATTCCTGAATATGGGCCGAGTCAGGCAGCAGGCAGCCACATGCTGATGCTGTTGAACGTGTAGATATGATCCGGCCGTTAAACCCGTTTTTTGTAAGAAAAGGCAGACGCCCGGAATGATCAATATGTGCATGGCTTAAAATAAC
>JAGVGX010000135.1 GCA_020056865.1 Desulfobacterales bacterium | reverse complement strand
GCCTTTAAAGTCTGCTTCAAGCCCTATAGGCATCTGCAAAGCTATCGCATTATGACCAAGCTTTTCTTTTATTTGTTTTATTACTGCAAACGGATTGGCTCCGCTTCTGTCGCATTTGTTAATAAATGCTATACATGGAACATGATATCTTTTCATCTGCAAATCAACAGTAATGGACTGTGACTGAACACCACCTACAGAACATAAAACAAAAACTGCCCCGTCAAGAACGCGCAATGAACGTTCTACCTCAATAGTAAAATCAACATGACCCGGTGTGTCAATAATATTAATAAAGTGATCGTTCCATTCACAAAACGTGGCGGCTGAAGCAATTGTAATACCACGCTCTTTTTCAAGCTCCATGGAGTCCATGGTAGCCCCAATACCATCTTTACCCTTGACATCATGAATGGCATGTATCTTTTTGGTGTAAAAAAGAATTCTTTCCGTAAGTGTCGTTTTCCCGGAATCAATGTGTGCACTTATTCCTATGTTTCTTACATTGTATATCTCATTGTCCATTGATCTATTTCCCTTAGCAAAACAAAAACCCTCACCAGGTAAATCCTATACCGGATGAGGGGGTTGTCACAAGCCATAAAAAAAGAATTCACCGTGTGATGTCTATTTTTTATTGCTTAAAACAGATTTTTTTAAGATTAAATAATTAGTATCGTTAAGAAATTAAATAGTATCTAATCATATTTTTAAGCTAATTTGTCAAGAAAAATATTGCTCATTACGCATATTTTTAATATAAATATGCGTTTGGAGTTATTTACAAAAATACATCGTAACAATAACTGGAAAAAAATAACGATAATGAAAGCACTTTTAGCCCTTGAAGATGGACGCACATTTCCATGCCGCTCCTTTACCGGTCACGGAGAAGCCTGTGGAGAAATCGTTTTTAACACCAGCATGACAGGTTATCAGGAAGTCCTGACAGATCCTTCATACAAAAATCAGCTTGTAACAATGACTTATCCTTTGATAGGCAACTACGGGGTTAATCATGAGGACATAGAGTCAAACCGGATACAGGTTGCTGCGTTCCTGGTAAAAGAATATCAACACGGTTACAGCAATTTCAGGGCAACATCTTGCCTTGCCGAATATTTAAATCAAACCGGGATACTCGGAGTTGAGAGTCTTGATACCCGAGCCCTTACAAGACATATTCGAAATTCAGGGGCCATGCGAGCATTTATTTCAACACAAGACCTGGATCCTTTGTCATGCGTGAAAAAAGCAAATGATATACCTGAAATGATGGGGCAAGATCTTGTAAAAGCAGTTTCAACGGATACACCTTATCTATGGATAAACGGAAAGCCGCTTTACTCGGGCATAACACAAAACAACCCTAACAAAGATATCTGGGGGAAAACCAGCGGAACATATCGTGTTGCTGTATTTGACTTTGGGGTAAAATACAATATTTTAAGGTGCTTGGAATCATTGGGGTGCAGCATTGTCGTATTGCCTGCCACCACATGTTCTAAAACGGTCACACGTATGGAACCGGACGGGATTTTTCTTTCAAATGGACCAGGGGACCCTGAGCCGGTAAATTATGCAATAAAAACCATCAAAGAACTTTTGGAGTTCAAGCCCATGTTCGGTATATGCTTAGGGATTCAGATTTTAGGACTTGCTTTGGGCGGAAAAACATTTAAGTTGAAATTCGGCCATCGCGGGGCAAACCAACCGGTTAAAAACCTGTCTAACGGCAAGATAGAAATAACATCTCAAAACCATGGCTTTGCTTTAGATATCCATAGCCTTAAAGATGATCAGGTTGAACTTACACACGTGAATCTGAATGACAACACCGTGGAAGGCTTTAAACATAAAACACTTCCTGTCCAAGCCGTTCAATATCATCCTGAAGCATCTCCGGGACCGCATGATGCAAATTATTTTTTTAAAGAATTTATCCATGCCATGGAACAAAACAAAACATGAATAACTATTTGATATTGTTACTATATTAACATAGACAACCATTAGACAAAACCTTATTACTTATACAATACACCCATACAATAACATATGCCGAAACGAACAGACATAAACAAAATTCTTATTATTGGTGCAGGTCCTATTATAATTAGTCAGGGATGCGAATTTGACTATTCAGGGACACAGGCCTGTAAGGCGCTTCGAGAAGAAGGATACACGGTTATACTGGTTAACAGCAACCCGGCAACCATTATGACTGACCCTGAAATGGCAGATCGGACCTATATTGAGCCTTTAACACCTGAGACGGTTGCAAAAATAATTGAAAGAGAAAAACCGGATGCATTGCTCCCAACACTCGGTGGTCAAACGGCCCTGAATATAGCTGTTGAAGTTTCAAAAATGGGCATACTGGAAAAATATGGGGTTGAAATTATAGGTGCATCCATAGCATCTATACAAAAAGCAGAAGATAGAGAGCTTTTCAGAAACGCCATGCAAAAAATCGGTCTGAGAATTCCTTTAAGCCTGATTGCCACTGATATGGATGCGGTGCGTTCTTCTGCAAAAGAACTTGGATTTCCAGTCATTGTCCGTCCAAGCTTT
>JAGVGX010000209.1 GCA_020056865.1 Desulfobacterales bacterium | reverse complement strand
TTGAAGCCATAATAAGTGGGTTGTACGGTCTTGGGGCAGGTATAACCCATATCCACTGGTCAAATCCGATAATGATTTTAGTGGGTTGTATTTTTCTTTATCTGGGAATCAAAAAAGACGTTGAACCGTTGCTGCTTGTTCCCATCGGATTTGGTGCCATTCTAATTAATATCCCTCTGGGGGGATTAATGGAAGACGGCGGGTTTTTAAGAACCATTTATGATATGGGGATATCTAATGAACTGTTTCCTCTTCTTATTTTTATAGGTATCGGCGCGATGACGGATTTCGGGCCTCTCCTTGAGAACCCTAAAATTTTTCTGCTTGGCGCTGCCGGACAATTTGGCATTTTTATCACCATTGGTCTTGCGCTTATCTTTGGTTTCGACAAGCTGGATGCTGTGGCAATAGGTGTTATCGGCGCTTGTGATGGTCCAACAGCTATCTATGTTGCATCCAAATACGCGCCGCATATGCTGGGTGCTATTTCTGTGGCGGCTTACTGTTATATGTCTTTAGTCCCTGTGATTCAGCCCCCTATTATGAGGATGTTGACAACCGAAAAAGAAAGAAAGATCAACATGTCGGAACTCAACCAGACCGTGCCCGCATCAAAAACCGCCAAGATCATGTTTCCCATTGTGGTTACCGTTATCGGCGGTCTTATTGCGCCCATGGGATTGCCCCTTCTGGCAACAATCATGTTGGGCAATCTAATGAAAGAATGCGGGGTGGTCAGCCGGCTTACCAAAGCCTCAGAAAATGAAATCACCAACGTCGTCACCCTGTTTTTAGGGATCGCCATCGGTGCCACAATGGATGGCCGTATGTTTCTGCAACTGCAAACACTTCTTGTTTTGGGCTTCGGTTTTCTTGCTATCTGCATTGATACCGTATGCGGTGTTTTGTTTGGAAAACTGATGTGCAAGTTATCCGGTGGAAAAATTAATCCTCTTATCGGAGCAGCAGGTATTTCTGCCTATCCTATGGCGGCCCGTGTCGTCCAGCGCGAAGGGAGAAAACACAACAAATTTAATTTCCTGCTTATGCATGCAGTAGGCGCCAATACAGGGGGGCAAGTAGGTTCGGTAATGGCTGCTGCAATTATGCTTTCCGTGTTAAAAGGAATGGGAATTATACCTTAAAAACATTTTCTATACAGGTTGATAAAAAAAACAGGTATCCAAAACCAATTGCGCGCTCAAAGCGTCAATAAATTGGCTAACATCTTAAGTCTCCTCATCAATCGACATAAAAAATTTAAATCTAATATTTTAAATATGTTATATTAATTTTTTACTAATAAAAACCATATGGCACTATCTTTGCGATACAATATAGCAAGTAAGCATACAACCGCTATCAATATCGCATGGAGATACATCTATGAGAATCAGTGAAATAAACACACAGATTATTAGAAAAAATGGCAAACCTGTATTTGCTGTAATTCCATATGATGCATATATTGATTTTATGGGAAAACAAAGCAAACCAGAAGAAACAGAAACTAATTTGTATGCCTCAAAGCTCAATGATCTGGTTTGTTCCATGGGCATATCTGTTAGGGAACATGTGTAACTTACTGAATCTGTAATTATTATTTACGGATTTAAACGCTCAGAAAAGGCAAACAAGTGCCAAACAAATGCCCAATTTCTGGCAAGAAGCTGATATCTTGTCAACCTCTATAATCAAACAGATTGTCTATAGCTTTATCCATCAAAATTAGAGTCTTTCCAATATTATACAGGCTTGATCCATAAAATGATATTCTGGATTCGGTTTAAATTTTATCTTGATTTTCTTGTCCTCATTATAATATGTTTTAAAAAAAGTTTTTAAAAACTTGTCACCAGCTATTCTATTGCCAATAACACTCTTTCAGGCGTTGCCCACAGCTCAACAGCGGATGTTGGCGCAAAAAAAGGGTAAAAAAAAGGATAGCACAGAGGAAAGGAACATAATATGGTCAAGTTAAAGCTGTCTGCCGCGCTTGCGATGATTGTAATTGTCCTCATTGTAGTTTTTCAAAACACAGAACTCGTTGAAACAAAGCTTCTATTTGTCACAGTCACAATGCCACGTGCCGCTCTGCTTGCTATCACCATGCTAATTGGGATAGCGGCAGGAATTCTCGTGGCCCTCGGCCTAGTAAAAAGGTTGCCCAAAAAAGGTTGAAACCTCAATATGGCTTTCGGTTGTCAAGAAAACTCCCTCCTAATAGATCGGAATGCCAAATGATTATATCTTCCGTCTTTACTTCAGATTTCCTGTTTGGGAAAAATAGCCCAACTGTGTCTAACAGGGCTTTAAAACCACCAGTCAATTCTGTATTATATACAATATGAAAAACAGATGTAATTTCAAAGATAACAAACACTTGTACGAAAAGAGAAATTCATTGTGGGAATAGCTGCTGACATTTCTATCATCGTAATAGCTGGCCTGATTGGTGGCTTGATAGCTCAACAACTAAAGCAACCATTGATACTGGGCTATATTTTGGCCGGGATTGCCGTGGGCCCATACACTGGAGGTGTTACAGTCACAGAAGTTCACGATATTGAACTGCTTGCTGAAATTGGTGTTGCACTTTTGCTTTTTGCTTTAGGGCTTGAGTTTTCACTCAAAGAGTTAAAACCGGTTCGCTATATTGCCCTTATTGGCACACCAATACAGATTTTGTTAACCATGGCTTATGGCTTTGCCATCGGACACTTTTTAGGTCTGGAGCATGTACAGTCGCTCTGGTTTGGCGCGTTAATCTCCTTATCGAGCACAATGGTTCTTCTGAAAACTTTGATGAGCCAGGGGCGGCTTGGCACCCTCTCCAGTCGTGTAATGATCGGCATGCTCATTGTTCAGGATTTGGCAATTGTACCTATGATGATTATTCTGCCACAGTTGAATAGCCCTGAAAGTGGGCTGCCGCTACTGGGACTGGCTGCTTTACGCGCCACGATATTTCTTGTTGCAATGATTTTTCTTGGCACTCGTGTTATCCCCCGACTCATGACCTATATCGCTGGCTGGAATTCACGAGAATTATTCCTTTTAGCGGTGACTGCGATTGGCTTGGGGATTGGTTATGCCACATATCTATTCGGTCTATCTTTTGCATTTGGTGCATTTGTAGCTGGCTTAGTATTAAGCGAGTCAGATTATGGCCATCAGGCGCTAAGTGACATTATTCCTGTTCGGGATCTGTTTGCTCTCCTTTTTTTTGTCTCTGTTGGAATGTTGTTCGATCCAGCTTTTTTATTTGCAAAATGGAAAACCGTGCTTCTTGTTGTGTTTTTAATCTCTGTGGGCAAGGCACTTATTTTTGGAGCATTAACCCCTATTTTTCGCTATCGTAATGTTGTACCTCTGGCAGTTAGCTTGGGGCTATTTCAGGTTGGTGAGTTTTCCTTTGTACTTGCTCGCGTTGGAATTAGCACAAATTCAATAAGCAGAGATCTCTATTCATTGGTACTTAACACAGCGATCATAACCATGCTTTTAACCCCTTTAGTTTCTGGTTTAACAACACCGTTATATGCCTTACGCAAGCGCTGGTTCAAGCATGAACCGCTTCAAACCATCAATCTCCCCAAAGCCGGTTTACATAGTCATGTAGTGATTGCAGGCGGAGGACGCGTGGGCCAATATGTTGCTCAGGTTTTACAGCGTCTAAAACTGGAGTTTGTGCTAATAGAATTAGATAGCAGGAGAATTGAACAAGCCAAAGCTGCCCAATTCCCCGTCGTGTATGGCGATGCCAGCCAGATTGTTGTATTAAAAGCAGCAAAAATTGAGGAGGCCCGGCTCTTGATCATCGCTGTTCCCGCCATCGTTACAACCCAAACTATTGTTGAGCAGGTACGTCAAATTCAGCCGGC
>JAGVGX010000178.1 GCA_020056865.1 Desulfobacterales bacterium | reverse complement strand
TTCGGATTTCCATGGACGCCATATATAACGGGATTTTTTTTCAACCAGGGCTCCGACCGGACAGGCCTGAACACATTCCCCGCAAAAAACGCAGTTCGAATCAATCAAAGCTTTATCGCCTTCAGTAACAACTTTGCCGCGGCTCTCATCTACGTTGATGGCCAGGTTGACCTGCACTTCATTGCAGGCCTGAACGCATCTTCCGCACATTATGCAGCGTGAAAAATCCCGCACAATCAAAGGGTTTTTCATCTCCATAGGATCTGAGGGTATAACTTGACTGCGCGGATCTATATCAACCTGATATTGATAAGCCAGCTCCTGCAAGCGGCAATCCCCCCAGGCAGGACAGAGTTCCTGAGCGCCGTCCGCCTGATTGACTTTTAATTGAAAATCAGACCATTCTTCTCCGCTCGATCCTGCAATGGCACAGTTGTGATTGCCGGATGACAAAAGTTTTGCAAGTATGGTTTTACGCTCTTTTATCACCCTTTCAGATTCAGTTTTTATCTTCATATCTTTGTCGGCAATAGTTGAGCATGACGACACCAGTTCATTGCGTCCATCTACTTCAACAACACAGATGCCGCACCTTCCGGTAGGCGAAGCGCCTTTCAAATAACATATGGTCGGTATCGGAATCTGATTGGCCATGGCCACTTCCAGAATTGTCTGGCCGGGTGTAAAAGCTAAGTTTCGGCCATTTATGGTTAGATGTTCAGTCATGTTTCATATCTCCATGCTAAATAAATTTTATAATTTCCCTAATTTTAAAAACCTGCTCTATCTGCCAAAAGAACATTGTGGATATTGACAGATTTTGCATCCCAGACAAAATGCTCCGTGTCCCATGCGGGCAAGATCCCTGCGGGTAATTTCCACACCTGCCAGAACACGGTGCAAAAGCAGATCAAATGCAGTGGTTTTATAATAAAGAGCACAGGCGGGAACGCCGATGACCTGCACCGGCCCCCGGCGGGCAAGTAAGGACATGGCGCCCGGTAAAACCGGTACGCCGTAAAAAATATCCTCGACTCCAGCATCAATCAGCCCATGGCGAGTTACATCATCCGGATCAACAGATAATCCTGCGGTGGTAACGATCAGTTCAACCTCTTTATCGATCATAGCCTTGATGCCATCGGCAATAGCTTTGCGGTCGTCCGGCACAATCAAAGTACAAATCACACAACAACCCAGTTTTTTCACTTTTGCCCGGATAATCGCTTCAAATTTATCTTTAATCAGCCCCTGTACAATTTCAGTACCTGTAATAAGAATTCCAATTCTGGCCGATTTAAGCGGAAGAACCTGCAGCAGAGGTTTGTCTCCTAAAACCGCCAATCCCTTTTTCCAGTAATCACGGGAAATATAAAGAGGAATGGCGCGTGTTCCGGCAATTTGATGGTCTTTAGAAACGACTGAAAAGCTTTGACGGGTAGAACAGATAACGTCGGGAACCAGGTTGAAAGCTTCAAGACGCTCCCTGTCAACAACCAGCAATCCGTCCCGTGATGCGGTAAATGTAATTTTCCCCTCCTGTGGCGGTTTTTGGTAAATTACCCCCGGGCCGGCCATAAGTTTTGCAAAAGATTCTGCTGCCTGATCTTCGTGGATCCATTCTTGCTCGGATAAATTGTTCTTGACCGAATACACATTCATGCGGCCCATCTGCTGCAAACGGCAAACATCTCTGGCATTTATGGTCTGGCCGCGCCTAAAAGCCGGGCCTTTGAACTTGCCTGGAATAATTTGGGTCATATCGTGCAACACTTTTTTGCCCTTTGCTTCTTGAACCGGGATGGAGGTCAGCAAAGATGCCGCTTCCATCGTTTGATGACTTTCAGACCTATATGAAGAATAAGGTGCTTCCCCCTGGCAGCCACGACAAATAGGCCCTTGCTTTTCAGGGTAAGCCTCACCGCACAGGGGACAGTCAATCGTTTTTCCCAATTTGTGTTTTTTCAGCCACTGGGGGTGAATTTTGATTTTCTGTGTTAAAAAAATGTCTGAACCCGCTGCACAGATCTGTTGGCGCAGAAGCAAAGTGTTCTGTTCGGATTTTGGTTTGAGTTTATAAAACCAGGCTTTTATTTCAGGCCAGGCATTCAAACTTGCTGAATTTATAAAAACCCGTACGCCATCTCCAGTTATCTTGTCATAGAGAATTAACGCAAAACGATCCAGATTAACAACTTTCAGCCAGCCGTTACCTGTTGTACAAGGGGTCAAAAGCTGAATAGCATCAGGCAGACAGTGCGCTGTTTCAGATATTGCTTCAAACAGGATATTGTCTGGAAGTTTTTGCAGTGCCATGTCTACCATTCGTCCCCCGATAACCAGGCCGGGGGCGGGATAGCTGTGAAATGACTGGCTCAATTCCATGTATTCATTAAATGTATATTTATGCCCATCAGAATCACGGCACCAGAATGTTTCAAAAGAATTTTGCAATGTGGTTAATTTTATATTCATAAATTTTCGAATAGCATATGTTTTATCGCTATGTCAATATTGGCATAGCGATTTTTATGGTTTCTAAATCTAATGAAATATGTATTTTACTTGTTTAATAATTTTTTTTCGTGTTATTTTATCAAAAAATGAGGATAAAAAAATCGGCCAAAGGAATAATTTATGACTGAGAATACAAAATCGCTGTCTATACGATCAAAAATATGGATTGAGGATGATTCAGGAAAGGTAGTTTTTGGCCTGGGACGTTTTAAAATTTTTGAAACTATCCAGCGCAGCGGCTCGATTCAGGCAGCAGCTAAAGAGCTTAAAATGAGCTACCGCGCGGTCTGGGGCAGGATAAAGGCAACAGAAGAGCGTATTGGTCAGCAGATGCTTATTCGTAGTGTGGGAGGAGCATCAGGAGGTGGTTCCAGTCTCACTCCTTTTGCGCAAATGCTTGTGAAACAATTTCAACAGCTTCATAAAAACATTTTAACTCAATCAGATGATCTGTTTGAAAAAACATTCAGGAAGCTCTAATTAAAGGATGAATGAAAAGTAATTGGCACCAATGAAAAATATAAAAAAAATCCCGGGGAAACTAAAAGAAGAGCTGGAAAACAAGCTTGATTTATTTGAGGATGCTTTAAAAAAATCAGGAATAACACTTTCAAATGACCCTGAAATTTTTGAGGCCATAAAGCCTGTGTTTGCCTTTAGTGATTTTGTTGCAAATAACTGCATTAGACATATCGAAATGTTTCACGATCTTTTGTCGAGTGGTGATCTGATGGGCAAGTATGCGGCGGATGATTATGATAAACGACTTAAAAAATTATTTTACGGTATTAAAAGTGATGCCGAACTTAATAAAGCGCTTCGCAAGATAAGACTGCGTGAAATGATCCGCATTGCCTGGCGGGATCTTGCAGGATGGGCTGATCTTGCTGAAACCATGGCAGATCTTTCCTCTTTTGCTGATTCATGTATCGTGCATTCTCTTTCTTTTCTTTACACTTCCCAATTATCTGTTTGCGGCATCCCAACGTCTACAGATGGCAGCAGTCAGCATCTTGTTGTTATCGGTATGGGCAAACTTGGCGCAAGAGAGCTGAATTTTTCTTCGGACATTGATTTGATTTTTGCCTATCCTAAAGTTGGAGAAACAACAGGTAAAGAAAAAAAGATAAGTAATGATGAATTTTTTACTGGTCTTTGCCGCAGACTGATTAAAACAATAGGTGAAGCAACAGCAGACGGAATGGTTTTTCGTGTTGATTTGCGTTTGAGGCCATATGGTGAAAACGGCCCGCTTGTTGTGAGCTTTGATGCTATGGAAGATTATTACCAGAGCCAGGGGCGGGAATGGGAGCGATATGCATGGATTAAGGCCAGAGTAATCGCTGATAATGGTGGAGAAGGCAAAAAACTTCTTCAAATGTTGAAGCCTTTTGTGTATCGCAGGTATTTAGATTATGGCGTTTTTGAATCATTAAGAGACATGAAACGGATGATTTCTGCTGAAGAAAAACGCAAAGGATTTAAAAATAATATCAAGCTGGGTTCAGGAGGGATTCGTGAAATAGAGTTTTTTGCCCAGGTATTTCAGTTGATACGCGGTGGAGTTGCTCCTGTTTTGCAGGAGCGACGTATTCAGGTGGCATTACAACGTTTATTTCAGGAAAAATGTATTTCATCAGAAATTTGTGAAACCCTTTTGAGTGCTTACGAGTTTCTAAGGAATACAGAGCATCGCCTTCAGGAATTTTCAGATCAGCAGACCCATAATCTTCCGTCCGATGCTATAGGGTTAGAACGACTTGCAGCTTCTATGGGCTTTGCGAGTGATAAGCTTTTTTCTTTTTGTCTAAAACAGCACATGGAAACCGTTCAATTACATTTTAACAGCATTTTAGAAGATGAAATGTCTTCTGAAACAAAAACGCATGATCAAGAGCAGCTTTTGAGGCTGGAAAATATTTGGCATAGCAGTATCAAAGATGATGAGAGCAAAAGGGTTCTTTCTGATATCGGTTATGAGAATCCGGAAGAAGTTTTGTACCTGTTAACCTGTTTGAAAAATGATCCTGCAACGTATTCACTCGGCAAAAAAGGCCGAGAACGTTTAGACAGGCTAATGCCTATTGTACTTAGGGAAACAGGACAGTCAAAACAGCCTGTGTTTGCGATAAAAAAAATAATTGATCTGATAAAAACCATTGAACGGCGCACATGCTATATATCTCTTTTGCTTGAAAACCCTATGGTGCTTAAGCAACTGATAGAACTTGCAACTGCCAGCCCGTGGATCCTGTCTTTTCTTTCTCTGCATCCTGTACTTCTTGATCAACTTATTGATCCCCGCATGCTGTACTCCTGTGCAGAAAAAGATGAGTTGGAAATAGAACTGCAAAACCGATTGAAAACACTGGATCCTGATGACCTGGAACTTCAAATACAGGAACTGTGCATATTCAAACAGATTAACATCTTGCGGGTTGCAGCTTCTGACATTAGCGGTGCAACGCCTCTTATGAGGGTCAGTGATCATTTAACGAATATTGCTGAATCGGTTTTAAGAAAGGTTTTTGACCTTTCGTGGGAATATTTGGTTAAAAAACATGGTGTCCCTTACTGCCATCATGATGGAAGTTCACTGGACAAGGGTTTTGTTGCCATAGCTTATGGAAAGCTCGGTGGAATTGAATTTGGTTACGGATCGGATCTTGACCTTGTTTTTCTCCATGCTGGAGCTAATGGTCAAACCACAGGC
>JAGVGX010000075.1 GCA_020056865.1 Desulfobacterales bacterium | reverse complement strand
TAATTTTATAGGAACAATTTATAATTGCAGGATTTTTTTTTAATTGATAGTTAAGGGTAAGTGGTTGTGCACCCTTTGTTGAATTTTTTGAAATTTACAAGCTGTCTATGTGACCGGGATCGATCAATGACACAAACTGCATCACTTATCGCTGCTTCCTTCCGGATCTGACGAGGTTCATGATCGTTTGTTACATAGCGGCCGGTCGAAACAGCCTGTTAACTTCAGATAAAATCCTAAAAAGGGAATTCAGCCCCGCATCAAGCGGATTTCGGGTAAAGGGCACCGCTAGCTCCCCGCTTAGCACAACCAATTATATAAATATAATGGTATCTGTTTTTTTTCAAGAGTAAAAGAATTTATTGACTAAATTTTATGAGTATAATTATATTGTTATTTTTGAATATTTATTGGAACTTGTCTTGAATAGAGGTTACAGCAACAATTGCACCGAAAATAAAATATTACAAGACGTAGAAAAAACAATTACGTCATACAAAATGATTGAAGCAGATGATTACGTTCTTGTCGGTGTATCAGGAGGCCCTGACTCTGTAGCTCTTTTGCATCTTCTTCTTGCGCTGTCTCCCCGGTTTTCTATAAAGTTGGGAGTTGCCCACCTGAATCATTCTCTTCGTTTACAAGATTCGGACAATGATGCCGAATTTGTTGAATCCATGTGCTTAAAGCTTAATTTGCCTTTATATATTAAAAAGGTAGATGTGCAGCGATATCAAAAGACAAATAAACTCTCCCTGGAAGAGGCTGCCAGACGGGTTAGGTATGATTTTTTCAATGATGTGTCAAGAAAGGAAGGGTTCAACAAAATAGCACTCGGGCATCATTTAGACGATAATGCCGAACTGATACTGATGAATATATTTAGAGGCAGCGGGTCTCTTGGAATATCCGGAATCCCACCTGTTAGAAATATGGGTATCAACAAGCAGATTGTAAGACCGCTCATTGGACTTAGAAAATCGCAACTTATTGATTATCTTTCTGAAAAAGGGTTAACATATGTTTTGGACACATCCAATGAGGATACGAATTATGTTAGAAATGAAATTCGCTTTAATTTAATTCCTTATTTAGAGAAAACATTTAATCCGAATATTGCCAAAACGCTTAACCAGCTTGCTTTGATTTCGCGGTCAGAAGAAGGTTGGAAAAATGAAATAACAAGGGAACTGTTTGAAAAGTCAGTGTTGTCTGCACAGGAAGATACAATTTCTTTTCATGTTGCCCATCTTGTCAATATACATGCTTCAGCAAAACGAAGGATGCTCAGAATGGCGATTGAACGTATAAAAAAAGACTTACGACGCATAACCTTTAGGCATGTGGATGCTGCTGTCAGCCTTCTGGAGGCAGGATCAGAAGCTTGGAGCATTGACCTTCCTGAGGGGTTAATAATTTATCGAAAACAGGATACGCTTTTTATTTCAAAAAAAACGGAGAATCACAGAGCTGCAGGCATACTGTCTAACAAATCAAGACTTCTGCCGTTTACGTACAGCATAAACAAACCTGAATCAGGACAAACGGTTATTCAACATGTTAACCAGCGCAATGTATATTTAACGTTTTCTGAATGTTATATTGAAAATCCGTCTGATATTTTCAACGCTGGACATTCGGAGGCTTTTTTTGATATAGATGTATTGAGTTTTCCTCTTGAGCTAAGAAACCTTATGCCCGGTGATTGTTTCAGTCCTCTTGGAATAAAAGGGACACAAAAGGTAAAAAAATATTTTATAAATAAAAAAATTCCTGTTATTGACAGGATAAAATCGTCTATTTTGCTTAGTAGAGGAAAAATAATATGGGTTGTCGGTCATCAGATTGATGATTTTGCCAAGATAACGGCGTTAACTAAAAAAATATTGAAAGTAGAAATTATCCAATCTGCATAATTGGTTTAAATACCATCTTTGCTTTATAACTTAAACAACATGTATTGAAACAGGAGGTTAACGCTTTTGAATCCTTTTTATAAAAATCTGGCATTATGGGTTGTCATAACAATGATGATGATAATGCTGTACAACCTTTTTAACAAACGTCATCTCCCGGAAGTGAATATCAATTACACTGAATTTCTTGCCATGGTCGACAGCGATCGTATTGCAGATGTTACTATCCAAGGGGATGAATTATTTGTTACCGATGTTAACCGAAACCATTTCAAAGTATATGCTCCTCAAGACGCCGACATGATAAGGATACTAAGAACAAAGGGGGTCTCTATTAATGCAAAACCACCGGCAGAGCCCCCTTGGTATGTGTCGGTATTGATTTCCTGGTTCCCTATGATCATTCTCATAGGGGTGTGGATATTTTTTATGCGTCAAATGCAGTCGGGTGGCGGAAAAGCCATGTCTTTTGGTAAAAGTCGCGCAAGACTGCTTTCAGATCAGTCTGAAAAGGTGACATTTGCCGATGTGGCAGGTGTGGATGAGGCCAAAGAAGAGCTTGAAGAAATAGTTGAATTTCTTAAAGAGCCAAAGAAATATACGCGTCTTGGGGGACGTATTCCAAAAGGTGTTCTTTTGATGGGCTCTCCAGGTACCGGTAAAACCCTTTTGGCACGAGCTATTGCAGGAGAAGCCGGTGTTCCTTTTTTCAGCATCAGTGGTTCTGATTTTGTTGAAATGTTTGTTGGCGTTGGTGCCTCACGCGTAAGAGATCTTTTTATTCAGGGAAAAAAGAATGCGCCCTGTATAATTTTTATTGATGAAATTGATGCTGTGGGAAGACATAGAGGCGCTGGTTTAGGTGGAGGTCATGATGAGAGGGAGCAAACCCTTAATCAGCTTTTGGTTGAAATGGATGGGTTTGAATCCAATGAAGGGGTTATACTGATTTCTGCAACAAACCGGCCGGATGTTCTTGATCCTGCGCTTTTACGACCTGGACGATTCGATCGTCAGGTGGTTGTCTCCCTGCCTGATATAAAAGGCAGAGAAGGCATACTTAAGGTGCATACCAAAAAAACGCCGATTGACGCCAAAGTGGATATTTTAGTCTTAGCAAAAGGAACGCCTGGATTTTCCGGTGCGGATCTTGAAAATCTGGTTAATGAAGCTGCTCTTCTCGCAGCCAAAAGAAATAAAGAAAAAGTGGAAATGGTGGACCTTGAGGATGCGAAAGATAAAGTTTACATGGGCCTTGAACGCAAATCAAAAGTAATCAAGGAAGAAGACAAAAAGATTACCGCATATCATGAAGGAGGACATGCTCTGGTAGCCAAGCTTATCCCCGGGACTGATGCAGTGAACAAGATTACGATTATTCCAAGAGGAAGGGCTGCAGGTATGACATGGTTTTTGCCTGAGGAGAGAGATTTTAAGTTTAAAGACCAGTTGGAAAATGAATTGGCAATAGCTTTTGGGGGGCGTGTTGCTGAAGAGATTATTTTTGATCGTATTAGTACTGGTGCATCCAATGATATCAAGCAGGCAACTGGAATTGCCCAGAAGATGGTCCGGTCATGGGGAATGAGTGAGAAGCTTGGCCCGCTTTCCTATGCAAAGGATGAAGAGCAGGTTTTCCTCGGCCGTGAGATATCACAGCACAGAGATTATTCTGAAAAAACCGCCATGATTATTGATGAAGAAATTCGT
>JAGVGX010000160.1 GCA_020056865.1 Desulfobacterales bacterium | reverse complement strand
GGGGCAGCCCACACTCTGGGTTCACAAGTAAACAAGGTTAACCTGAAAAAAGGAGATTATATCATGAAAGTATTAGTGACTTATTTCAGCCAGACCGGGAATACGGAAAAAATCGCCAAGGCCATCTGCGAGGAAGCAGCCCGAGACAATGAAGCGGAGCTGAAAAAGCTTAAAGATCTCAATCCCGGTGATGTGGCTGGGTACGATTTCATCCTAATTGGCTCCCCGCTCCACTCCGGCGGTCTGGCCGAACCGGTAAAAGACTTTTTAACGAGCATTCAGGCGGGTTCAGGCCAAAAAATGGCAGGGTTCATTACCCATTTCGCCCCGGCCTATCCGGAACAGGCGATGGATGTATTTACAACGCCTATAAAAGCAGCATGCAAGGTAAAAGGTATTGAATACAAAGGGTGTTTTCGCTGTCAGGGCGCTTTGGCTGAATCCTTACACGAGGTGGTAAAAAAGAAACAGAATTTAACTGATGAGCAGTGGGCTGGTATGCTCAAACAGATGACCGGACATCCGAACGAAGAAGACGAGATTAAAGCCAAAGCGTTTGCAAAAAAACTTTTAACCTGAAAATCATCTCAGAATTTTAAGAGGAACGCATTTTTCTACATATATGGCTTTACCAATCGTTACGCCATTACAAATTAATAATATCAATAAGTTCTGTTGTTTTTCATCCATTCATGTTTTGGGTGGAAAACGGGTAGGGAAAAGGGGGGGTTAGGCTTTTTTATCAGCTCCGTCTGCCCCCCTTACAAAGAGGTTAGTAACTTCTGATGGCCTGCCTGAACCTCCTAATTCCTTTAAAACTTCAATAACAGGAATCCAGCATGCCAAAAATGCTTGGTTATATTTTGTTAATTTTTCCATAAATCATTTCATATATTGAAAGCGTGTATAACGCCAAGCTGAGCTGCGGGCCATATAAGCTGCGACCTTCAAGAGCCTTATACGAAAAGCCGCAATGTTTTCCCCGTCAGCTCAAGCGAAATATTCGACTATTAATATATAGAAATTTAGTCAAATCACATTACTATTGCGATACCAATAAATGAAAAAATATAAATCATAAAAAGAATGCGGATATGGCCCAGGGCATTCAACTCTAATCCATGTGTCTCAACTTCTTTTCTTGCTCTTCTATAATCGGTGATTCGTCCAATATTATTTGCCCAAAATTTAGGCTCAATATGTCTTTTTCGTAAAAACGGATGTACCTGTTTGAAATAGAGTATTTCCATATAAATATATGAAACTACAGCAAGCGACGCGAAAAATATCTCGGGGAAACTTTCTTTCATATTATCAATGTCGAACCATTGATTATCAGGTCAATTCGCCCTGATAATACGTATTAAGTGCAAAGCGTGGAATTATATAATTCAGTTCGTATTTCCACCCAATTCCCACTTCATTTCCACTAAGCTTTTTGACCGAGACCAAATATGTAAATCAGGTTCAAGATCAATCATGCAGTCCTCTTTTATTTTCGTTTGCCGGAGGCGGAACAGCTGCTTGGATTCTCGATCTGGATTCCTTAACGCCAAAGGCCGTATAGAGGTTAGGCTTCTTCTGGTGTGCCTGGTGTAATGGTTCAAAATAACCCTTGGATCTTTCCATAAATTGGACAGCCATCTCTGCACACCTTTTGACCTCGTAATAATTCACGTTTTTTTTACCATTAAATTTTCAATTGGAACTGACTGCCCCACAAAATCAGGCATAATAGGAGTATCTTTTTGAATATATTTTTCAATTTCTGCGGGTGATCTACGAGAGTAATGGAATTCAAGACCGATACGACGATTCTCTGACCAGATTTTTATTCGATTAGCAGAAGCTGAAATTGCAAAATCATGGACAGTATCAGGGTAGATGTGAAAGACATTTTCATTCATAGTAGCAAGAATTTCATTTTTTTCTTTCTTTAGGACGAAACTGACCGTTGTTAATCCAACATCATCTTTCCTAATTTCTAATATCGATTCGCCGGAGATTGAAATTCTACACCAATCTGGAGCATAACAGCCACCTAGACGAATAATACAATTCTCAGGCATCCAGGGCGTTTTTATGAACTCTATTGGGTTTGGGGTTTGTTTGAAATTTCGGAGCTGAGCTGAAGAATAAACACCAGAATCTGCCATCGGATGACATTGTGTGAAAAGTGCTATCATGCCTTCAGGATTATGGTGTTCTTTAATTGACCAAGGAGGATCAAAATGGTGCCAACTCAAGAAAGAACTTCCGCAATTCGGTACAGGGCACCCATAGTTAACTTCTTGGCGTAAATTTTTTTTTGCACTAGGCGGGGGCTCTCTGTCCATATTTCTCAGCTCTTGATCTATTTTATTCAGGCCAACAACTATTACTAATAGAAGATTCTGAATAATATTAAACCTTCATTTACTTATTCTTACCCAATCATATGGAATGCATCCTATTATTGGCTCATTTTTTACGACTTGTGAGCTACAAGCAAGATAGATGTTCACATATGAGCCTCAAATTACATCATGCCCTTCAGCGGTATTGATTAATTCCGAAAATGCATAAATCGCCGAACGACGACCACTTGATGGACGTAAAGTCTTCAAAATTTCGTTGTCACGCAATATAGATAGAATTCTTTTAGCCGTAGGCACTGGAATTTCTTTGATTTGTGTAAAATCTGAGGATTTAAATATTGGCCGTGAAAATATAAAATCCAACGCATGTATTGAATACTGTGAACGGGTAAATTCAACAATTTGGTTTTTTTTGTTTTCATACAACTTTAATATTTCAGATGCTTTTTGCTGATTATTTTGAGCCTGTTCCGTTACTGCATGTAAGAAAAATTCACACCATCCAGTCCAATCATCGTCACGAGAAATTGCTAAAAGCCGTTCATAATATTCCTCTCGGTTTCTCTCGAAGAAGGCGCTGACATAAAACATGGGCGCGTGAATTAACCCAATTTTAAACATAAACAGTGGAACGAACATGCGGCCAAGTCTTCCATTACCATCAAGAAAAGGGTGAATGGCCTCAAATTCCGCATGAAGGATGGCAAGTTGCACCAACCGGTCTGGTGCATCCTCATGAATATACAGCTCCCACCTGCTAATTGCTGCCTGAAGTTGTTCAGCTGATACCGGTATGAACTTGGCACTTTCGATTTTACATCCTGGGGGGCCGATCCAGTTGGGAATTTTTCGATACTCACCAGGTGCTTTACCATGACCTCTAACACCTGTAAGCAAAACACGATGGGCTTCTCTTACTATACGCTGGCAAAGTGGCAAATCGTTTAGCAAATCAACCGCATGCCAAATTGCTTTTCGGTAGTTAAGGACTTCGTTTATATCGGCTTTTTTTTCTTGAGGGATGTCTTTTGATTCGCCCTCAGCTTCATATTCAAGGACTTCTCCCATTGTTGCCTGTGTTCCCTCAATTCTTGAGGACAAAACAGCTTCCTGAGTAGTCAGTGGGCCTAATAAAACGGCAGCATTTGGAATGGCAGCAAGTGTCCTCCCATCATACCTGGCGATAGCTGCGCTGGCTGGGCCAAGCAAGGGGATAAGACGCTCCCACGCGATATTTGATGGAGGAAATATATCATAATGGTATTGCACAGGTGTATTCATTCTATCTCAAAAATATGTCCCTTGGATTTTTCATCTATTTAAAAATATGTAATATAATGAAGATATGGAAAGCAAGATAAAAGTTGAGCTGGAAGGTATGATTTTTTACATAGCTTTTGTTTCTTTGTCAGGACTTGGGGTTTGGGCTATTATCGAATTGCTTTGGATTGTTTTTTGGTGGAGATGAGGGGGATCGAACCCCTGACCTCGGCATTGCGAACGCCGCGCTCTCCCAACTGAGCTACATCCCCTTATTCGTTATCCTTTTCTT
>JAGVGX010000274.1 GCA_020056865.1 Desulfobacterales bacterium | reverse complement strand
GAACTTCTATGAAGCGTTCATGATACAACATCATACACGATATTGCACAACAGGATACATACCCATCAATAATCGTGGGTGCCTATTTTTACCGGCACGTTGACTGTTTTTTCAATTTTAGATACTATTTGATTAATGTTCATAGGGCAATTCATTGTAGCTAAGGCTTTTTTTACACATGTGCCGAAAAAAATTTCATCTAAACCGGTCTCCATGTTATCAAGAACCTGCATTTGAAGTTGAAGCTTTGGAAGAACCAGCCCGGGACAATCTCCGCAAGAGGTTTTAAAAACGATCCTTACATCCTCTTTTCCATCAAATGCATAGGCCTTCTCATTGACCGCCTTATAACATTTTGCACATCCGATACAGCTTGTATCCTGAATTCTTTTACAGTAGATAATTCCGATTTTTTTTGTCATATCTCCACCTTTGAATAAAAAGTTGGTTGAACCTTTGTTGTAAATATGAGTTATGGTTTCTGCCTAAATACTTCCTCCATTTTAAATTTTTTTATTTTCTGGTTAAGCCCGCTTTTGCCAATCCCAAGCAGTTGTGCTGCATGGGATTGAACATGGTTGGTTATTTTCATTGCTCTTTGGATCATTTTTTGTTCCACTAAATCAAGGGTTTGATTTAATGTTGCATTGGCAGGAATGCCATCTATATGCAGTGTATCAAATACGTTGTCCTTAAAATCGTTTGGAAGATCGGTCACTTTAATGGTGTCATGTGAACATAGGATAACCGCACTTTCAATTACATTTTCAAGCTCTCGAACGTTTCCCGGCCAGTTGTACTCATACAACAGCCGTTCCACTTCCGGGGATACACCTGTTACGGGGGTATCTGATTTTATTTGACTGCTGTATTTTTTTATAAAGTGGCTGGTAAGCAGGCGAATATCTTCTTTCCGTTGCTTTAAGGGCGGGATATAGATGCTTAGCACTTTCAGACGGTAATAAAGATCATTCCTGAAGCGGCCCTGTTTCATTTCTTCTTTGAGGTTTTTGTTTGTAGCTGCAATAATCCTGATATCAACCGATACAGGGTTGATTCCACCCACCCGTTCAAATATTTTTTCCTGGAGAACACGAAGCAGCTTGACCTGAACATTGTGCGATATTTCACTGATTTCATCAAGAAAAAGAGTCCCGCCGTCAGCAAGTTCAAACCGGCCCTTTTGTTTTGCACCAGCACCTGTAAAAGCGCCTTTTTCATGCCCAAACAGTTCATTTTCAAGAAGACTGTCGGCAAGAGCGCTGCAGTTAACCGCAACGAAAGGGGCATTACGCCTTGTGCTGTTAAAATGGATTGATTTTGCAACCAGTTCCTTGCCTGTTCCACTGTCGCCTTCAATTAATACTGTTGTTTTTGATGGGGCAATTTTTTTAATGGTTGTAAACATATCCTGCATGGATTTGCTTTTTCCGATGATATTGTCAAAACTGTATTGTAGCTCAGCATTGCTACGAAGGAGGCGATTTTCTTTAATAACATGATATGTGGCTAAAGCCTTTTTTACATAAAGAATCATGCTTTGATTATCAAAGGGTTTTAATATGTAACTATATGCACCCTTTTGCATGGCTTCCACAGCCTTGTCAACGGTCCCGTGGGCGGTCATCATGATTACGGGCAGGTCTAAATCCTTTGCTTTGATGTTTTCAAGCAGTTCAATCCCGTTCATATTTGGCATTTTCATATCCGTAAGAACAAGATCGATGTCTGAATCTTGAATGATTTCAATGGCTTCTTTGCCGCTATTGGCTGTTAGCGTTTCAAAACCTTCTCCTTGGAGAACAGCGCTTAGTATGGGGGGATAGTTTTTTTCATCATCTACGATTAAAATAGTATCCATGTTTATTTTTCCTGTTTTCTCGGCAGTTCTATAGTGACTCTGGCGCCTTTAATCTGCTTATTTTCAATCCGTATTTTACCCTGGTGGGCATCAATAATATTTTTTACAATTCCAAGACCTAGCCCAGTACCTTTCTCTTTAGTTGTAAAAAAAGGGTGCCAGATTTTTCCTATGATATTTTTTGAGATGCCTTCACCTTCATCTTCAATACATATACTGAATATATCATCATTCAGTTTGATCATGATATCAATCTGACCGCCTTCAGGCATCGACTGCATGGCGTTTATTAAAATATTTAAAAATGCCTGATACAGCATGTTGGCATCCGCCCATATTTCTGGAAGGTTGTCATCATATGTTTTGTTGATAACATATTCTTGCCCAAGGTTTTGGATTTCAAAAGATGCGATATTTTTTTCAATTATTTCGTTAATGCGACACGGATTCCAATCCGGATATCGAGGCCTGGCAAAATTTAGAAAATCTGTAATAATATTATTTAATCTTTCAGATTCTTCTATAATTATATCTTTGATTGTGTCCGAGGAATCGGGGTTGTTTTTTTTGCTTTTTAAAAGTTCTGCTGAACTTCGAATGATCCCTAAAGGGTTTCGTATTTCATGGGATACGGCAGCCACCATTTCTCCCAAGGAAGAAAAATGCTGCGCTTGATTTAACCTTTCCTTTAATTGCAGCCGTTCCTGTGCCTGTTTCTGAATAATTCCTTCACCTCTTTTGACAACAAATAAAAGAATAAGAAACAAAAAACTCATAACAACCGTGTATGTAGCAATAACAAGCCGTTTAAAGCCGGATATTCTTTTATAATCTTCTGACAGATCCTGGGTAATTTCAACCACACCTATCACCGAACCCGGTTGACTTAAAAAAGGCTTTTCTGCACGTAACGGCGCATATGTGATAATTTTGCTATTTTTGGGCATCCCAAAAACAAAGTCAGACCATGTGCTGCTTTGAGAAAGTTTTGACGTTGATTGACCGGCAAGGGCTTTTTGATAGTGGGTGTCGCCGATATTCATTTTCCCAACCATATTTTTATCAAAACTGTAAGAAATCGTGTTTGTTAAATCGATTATATTTACCATCTCTATATTAAAGCTGTGGAGGGTACTTTTTACCACCTTGTCCATCTGTTCAAACTGCTGTTGATCTTTAAGTTGTATCCTTCCGAATTTCAAAGATACGGGTATAATGAATTGAACAATCAGCTGGTGGTTGAGATTAGCCGCAAGAAGTCTTGCGTATTCTTCGCTTTGTTTCATCTGAAGGCTTTTTGCTGTTTGAGAATAAATAAACGTTAGAATTAAGGTTACGATTAAAATAAAAATAAGGCTGGTTACGGCAAAATATTTGACCAATCTGTAAGGTTTTAATTTTTCTGCCAGCGGTTTCTTACTCATAATTTATTATAGCGCATTTTATTTATCGGAACAAGAAAACAGCAAGCCCTGATCTGGAGGTTTGAAACATATATGTTACTGACGATATACAATTAAACGGTTATCATCAAGAATTACGTTTAGATATCTGGCGAGTTATGAAAAAAACAGAAAATTAAATTATACATAATAATGATGTTGACCCGTCTCGTTGTTTTTATGTAAGAATACATGTTTGCATATAGCGGTTTTTTTTTACAGGAGGCAATTTGTGAAAACATTTACGCATATTGATGATCACGGCAGTGTGAGAATGGTAGATGTTACGGATAAGGATCAAACATTACGCGTGGCTGTAGCTCACGGGGTTATATCCATGCATCCGGATACATTTAAACGGATTCAGGACAAATCAGTAAAAAAAGGCAATGTTTTAGAAACTGCCAGAATAGCAGGTGTCATGGCGGCGAAAAGAACATCAGAGCTTATCCCCATGTGTCATCCAATTTATATTACGCATGTATCTGTTGATTTTTATCCGGATAAAGACGAAAGCTTTATTATTAAAGCAACCGTAAAAACCTTGGGGCAGACAGGCGTTGAAATGGAAGCATTGACGGCGGTATCTGCGGCAGCTCTCACCATTTATGATATGTGTAAATCCTATGACAGAAAAATGGCGATTTCAGATATCTACCTTCTTGAAAAATCAGGCGGGAAGAGCAAACCCTTTGTGAGAAATAAACAGTCTTAAACATATGGAATCAGAAAAAATAGTTATCAAAGGTGCAAGGCAACATAACCTGAAGAACATTGATATTGAGTTGCCTCGAAACAAACTTGTAATTATTACAGGTCTTTCAGGATCAGGAAAATCAACCTTGGCGTTTGATACCCTTTATGCTGAGGGGCAGCGAAGATATGTTGAGTCGCTGTCTACGTATGCGCGCCAGTTTTTAGAACGCCTTGAAAAACCCGATGTTGATTTGATCGAGGGGCTTTCTCCAGCCATCGCCATTGAACAGAAAACAGCAAGCCATAACCCTAGATCAACCGTAGGCACGGTTACGGAAATTTATGATTACCTTCGTTTGCTGTTTGCCAGAATCGGAACCTCATACTGCTATAAATGCGGTAAAGAGATTTCTTCTCAGACGTTAGATCAGATTGTTGACAAGGTCATGTCTTTGGAACAGGGGACAAAAATACTGATTTTATCACCTGTTGTTTCAGGCAGGAAAGGAACCCATGAAAAAATTTTAAAGCAATTAAAAAAAGACGGCTTTGCCAGGGTTCAGGTTGATGGATATGTTCTGGAAATGGATGATGTTCCTGGATTAGATAAAAACAAAAAGCATAATATTGATGTGGTTGTTGATAGGCTTGTCGTTAATAACAAAATCAATAACAGACTTGCAGATTCACTTGAACTTGCCATGTCTTTATCACAAGGCCTTGTTTCAGTGGACGTTATTGGCCGGAAATCAATTCTTTTTAGCGAAAAGGCTGCATGTGTGAATTGCGATGTAAGCTACCCTGAATTCACTCCTGCCAGTTTTTCCTTTAATTCCCCACAGGGCGCATGTCCCACATGCGACGGCATAGGCGCAACCACCGAATTTGATCCTGGTCTTATTATACCAAATCCTTTACTTTCCTTACGGGAAGGCGCTGTTGACCTTTGGGCCCGTAAAAACAGCGTTTATTTTATGGAATTTCTTGATGCCCTGACCCAGCACTATGGGGTTGATATTTATACACCCTATAGCGATCTTCCGGATCAATTTAAAAACGTACTTCTTTTTGGTTCAAATGGCGAAAAGATTACGTTTTATTTTGAACGGAATCATCGCCGGTTTACATATCAAAAATCATTTGAGGGTATCATTCCTAATTTGAAGCGCCGTTACCTTGAAACAGATTCATATCAATCCAGAGAAGAAATCAAACGGTATATGAATTTTAGCCCCTGCCAGGACTGCAAGGGAGCAAAGTTAAATCAGATGGGCAGATCCGTCAAGGTTGGTGATGCAACTATCTTTGAAATATCAGCGCGTTGCGTATCACAAGCCAGCCGTTTTTTTAAGGAATTAAAGGTAGACAAAAAAAAAGAGGCCATTGCCGGACGAATTTTTAAAGAGATCATCGAGCGTCTTGGATTCCTTGAAAATGTTGGTTTGTCTTATCTTACCCTTGACAGATCTGCTGCAACCCTTTCCGGAGGTGAAAGTCAGAGAATCCGGCTTGCAACACAGATAGGATCAAAATTAACCGGTGTTCTTTATGTTTTGGATGAACCCAGCATCGGTTTACACCAGAGAGACAACCAGCGTCTTCTTGCAACGCTTATGAAGATGCGCGATTTGGGAAATACGGTTCTGGTTGTGGAACATGATGAGGAAACCATACGGGCCTCCGATCATGTGGTCGATATGGGTCCGGCTGCGGGCATGAAGGGAGGACAGGTTGTATTTTCAGGCACGCCTGAAGCGCTTCTTGAAGACGAAACATCACTTACAGGCAAATACCTGTCCGGGCGGCTTCGCATAGAAACCCCTGCAAAAAGGCGTTTGGGAAACACCAGGAAGATTATTATTCAAGGCGCATGCAGCAATAATTTAAAAAATATAGATGTTGAATTTCCGCTGGGCGTTTTTCTTTGCATAACAGGTGTCTCCGGATCCGGAAAATCAACGCTGGTTCTTGAAACATTGAATAATATTCTGATTCAGAAATTGTATAATGCCAGGATATCCGCAGGCACATACGCTTCGATTCAGGGTGTTGAATATATAGACAAGGTTGTTAACATTGATCAGTCTCCAATTGGCAGAACCCCGCGGTCTAATCCAGGAACCTATACAGGTGTTTTTACGTTTATAAGAGAGCTTTTTTCAAGAACTCAGGATGCACGCATGCGGGGTTACAAGCCGGGTCGCTTCAGTTTCAATGTTAAGGGAGGACGATGCGAGTCATGCAAAGGAGATGGCATTGTCAGGATCGAAATGCATTTTCTTCCCGATGTTTACGTCGCGTGTGATGTCTGCAATGGGAAACGATACAATAGGGAAACCCTTGAAGTTAAGTACAAGGGGAAAAATATTACTGATGTTCTTGACATGACAGTCAATCAGGCGTTCAAGTTTTTTGAAAATATTAAAACAATTAAAACAAAACTGAAAACCCTTGTTGATGTGGGCTTAGGGTATATTCATATCGGCCAGCCTGCAACAACGCTTTCAGGCGGAGAGGCCCAAAGGGTGAAACTGTCAAGGGAATTAAGTAAGCGAGGCACCGGGAAAACGGTTTATATTCTTGATGAACCCACAACAGGACTTCATGTTGATGACATCAAAAGGCTGCTCGGTGTTTTAGGAAGACTGGTTGATGCAGGCAATACGGTTATGGTTATTGAACATAACATGGATGTAATAAAGACAGCGGATTATATCATTGATTTGGGCCCCGAAGGCGG
>JAGVGX010000103.1 GCA_020056865.1 Desulfobacterales bacterium | reverse complement strand
CTGTCTCCTTTATACATGGCCCGAATCTGTGGAATGGCAATATGGCTTTCATCAATACACAACAGAAAATCATCCGGAAAATAGTCGATCAAGGTTGGCGGCGGCGCTCCTTTTGCCCTGCCTGTAATATGTCTGGAATAATTTTCTATCCCATTACAATATCCCAGTTCCATCATCATTTCTATGTCATATCGGGTTCTTTCTTCGATCCGCTGAACCTCAATAAATTTTTTTTCATTTCTAAAAAACTCGATCTGCTGCTTTAATTCTTCGAGAATGTCATCTATTGCCCGTTTAAGCGTTGCTTTATCTGTTACATAATGCGTGGCCGGGTATATGGTGGTGTGCTTTAATTTCCTGATAACATTGCCTCTTAACGGATCAATTTCAGAAATGCTGTCTACTTCATCTCCAAAAAAATCAATGCGTATCGCCTTATTTTCTTCATACGCAGGAAACACCTCAACCCTGTCGCCCCTGACCCTGAAAACACCCCGGTGAAAATCAATGTCATTGCGCTCATACCGAATTGAAACCAGATCCAAAAGCAGTTTATCCCTTGAAAGCGCTTTGTTGTTTTCAATATCAACGCGCATGGAAAGATAATCTTCAGGAGCACCAAGCCCGAAAATACACGATACACTGGCAACAACAATAACATCAGATCTGGAAAGCACTGATCGTGTGGCTGAATGACGAAGCTTGTCAATCATTTCATTGATTGATGAATCCTTTTGAATATATGTATCACTGGAAGGAATATATGCTTCAGGCTGGTAATAGTCATAATAACTTACAAAATATTCAACTGCATTTTCCGGAAAAAGCGTGGCAAACTCACTGTAAAGCTGGGCAGCAAGCGTTTTGTTTGGCGCAATAACCAGCGTAGGCTTTTGGATGCTTTGAATAACATTGGCGATTGTGAATGTTTTGCCTGAACCGGTAACGCCCAAAAGCACCTGGTTTTTCTTATTTTTTGAAATACCATCGCATAAACGGCTGATCGCTGTTGGCTGATCACCCATGGGCGTATAATCAGAAGTTAACTTAAAGTAAGACATAAACTTTATAGTGTATCTATTTAATATAATTTATAATAATCAATAGTTATATGGCGGCATGATCTTGGGAATAAAATTCTTTTAGACTTCCATATGCCTATCCAAAACATTTTGAATGTGAAATTGTATTTAATTTTACATATTTTTGAAAGCCAAATTGTTTAAACCCGGTTTTTCCCCCGATATTTTTTTTCAATTCAGCCTTTTTGTGGTTTTATCTGTTAATTTGCATAATAGTTTAGGCTGCATGCTAATGGAATAATCAGTTGATTTTTAAATAATTTTATTGTACCGTTTTATAGTAATAATAACATTTTAAACATTTATAAATAATATTTCCTTATTTTTAAAATAAATTTTTATAAAGATTTTTTTCTCAATATAACGTTATATTTAATTTTATTAAGAAAATATTCTTACTTTTTAATAAAAAATATTAGCCTTAAAAATAACCATAAGACGTTTTATTTATGAATTATTCTAATATTTTAAGATAGATAAATCAGCAAAAAAAATTTTAATGAACTTCTAAATATCAATAACGTTATTCAGAATTTTTTCATTATAATAATTGTTAGGCCGGAGTTGAGGTGTTGCCATATGAAAAAATTGGTTGAACTTTCAAACGAAGAAGCAAAAAAACACTTTTTGAAAGGGAGCAGTTACTTCAACGGAGATATGCCCAGCTACATTAGTTTCGAGCCGATTTTAGCAGATGTTGAGATGATTTTGAAAGGGGGGAACTACCCTACGTTTAAGTCAGCAAACCCCAACGGCTATTCTGGAGTGAATTATAATTTCGATGCAAATAAGGACGGAAAGCTCGCATGGCGTCCTTATGAGCTAATACATCCAGTGATTTATGTTTCTTTGGTGAATGTCCTATGCGATCCAGAGAACTGGTTGTTTGTTAAAAATCGTTTGTCTGAGTTTGACGGTTGCACAATTAAATGCTGCAGCGCTCCTGTGATGTCCTTGGATAATCAAAAAGATGTGGCAAAGCAAATTAGGAGTTGGTGGCATAAAGTCGAGCAGCAGTCATTAATCTACTCGCTGGAGTTTAGTCATGTTCTTCATACCGATGTAATAGACTGTTATGGTTCTCTATACACACATAGCATCCCATGGGCACTCCACAGTAAAGATGTCGCGAAAAACAATAAGGGGAAAAACTCTCTATTAGGAAACAAAATTGATTCACACATTCAAGCGAGTCGTTATGGGCAGACCAACGGTATCTCACAGGGCTCAGTATTGATGGACTTCATTGCAGAGATAGTTCTCGGCTATGTCGACGAATTGATTTACAACACGCTTGGCGATCCAAATGATTTCCGAATTCTGAGATATCGTGATGACTACAGAATATTCGCGAATAGTGATGATCGTGCTGAAGAGATACTGAAAATAATCAGCGATAAGTTGCGATCGGTTGGGATGAAGTTGGGAGTCTCGAAGACTTTCCTGAGCAGGAATGCCGTTGAGGGTTCAATAAAGCCGGATAAGTTAGCAGGCATTGATCTCCAAGATCTCGGTGAAGCAAATGCAAAGACCATTCAAAAACAACTTCTGAGACTACATTCATTTGGACAGCGTTTCCCAAATAGTGGGGCGCTCCGGCGTTTGATAAGCGAGTTTCACACCAAGATTTCTAATAAAAATGAAAGACCCGATGATCTTGAGGTACAAGTTGCTATTGCGACAGACATCGGTTTCGTTTCTCCATCTACTTTCCCTGCTATTGCTGGAATCCTAAGTCACCTTATTTCGCTTGCTCCAACTGACGAAAAAAATCAACTTTGGACAAAAGTTTGTAAAAAAATGAGGCGAGTTCCTTATAACGGCTACCTCGAAATTTGGCTACAGCGGGTGACTCAGCCGAAAACAGTTGGTATACAGTTCAAAAGCGATGAAGCAATATGTCAAATCGTGAATGGTGAAACCCCAGATTTATGGGAAAACGAATGGATCGCAAGTGATGATTTGAAGGAAGCTTTGAAAGTATCAAAGATAGTTGTTGGTTCAGCAGTAGATATTCCAGAATTGGTACAGCCTGATGAGATCGAACTTTTCGATCAAAATGCAATGATGTACTGACGTAGTTTCAATTACGACAAAAGTAATTTGGCCTAATCGGGTAGCCGGGGGTTTTAATCCCCCAGCCCCCACAACACCCTGCATGCGGGTCCGCACAGGGCGTTTCATCAAGATTACCGGGCCGTGGCCGGGTAATGAATCTTCACCCACTGTTCTTTGACAGATATTAACCCTTGTTCAGTCAGCCATTTGTTGGTCATGCCGGTTTGCGCAGCCAGGGTTCTGGCAAGATGCCAATGCCCTTTGCGACTGATCGCTGTCATGATGGCCTGTTTTTTGGAAGTTCCAAGTTTAAGAAGGTTACGGACTTTGGTACGGGCATAGCGCCACTGTTTCCAGTAGCACATCCTTAACCTGCGGCGGAGCCATTCGT
>JAGVGX010000027.1 GCA_020056865.1 Desulfobacterales bacterium | reverse complement strand
CAAATAAATCACAAAGGGAATTAAAATAACCGATAGCTCATACTGTCTTATTTTTATCAAAAGTACCCCTCAACAACAAATTAGGATCATTATCTGCCAAGCTTATCATTCTCCAGTTTTTGACTGATCGAGTAATATCTCATTATAGACGCTGATGGTTTCTGCCGTCATCCGATCCATAGAAAAATAATCCAAAACTCTCTGCCTGGCTTTTACACCTAAGGCACTCTGCTCCTCTGCATTGAGTCCCCTTAACTTCAATAGTCCGTCCAGAATGCTTTTATTATCTTCGGGATCCACCAAGATAGCAGTCTCCGTTGAATCAACAACCTCTTGACAGGGCCCGATATCGGATACCACTGTAGGAAGCCCAACAGCCATAGCCTCCAGTAAAGCAAGCCCTAATCCCTCATGGAGGGAAGAGAAAACAAAGGCATCCAAAGAATGTAGAAATCGAGGAATATCTTTTCTGTATCCCAAAAGAAAAATATTCTGATCAAGACCGAGATATCGAACTTGTTCCTTCAACTCATTTTCTAATGGACCATCACCTACGACAAGCAGCACTGAATCCGGGAACTCTCGGACCAAGCTCTTAAATGCCCTAAACAAGCGCTGGTGGTTTTTCTTGGGTGCCAGTCTGCCTACCATACCAAACCAATAGTCATTGGCATGCTCTTTAAGGATCTCTTCTCGAATCTTTTGCTTGGGGATAGAGGGGACTCTTAAATAATTTGTATAATCGAGACCGTTGGCTATGGATAGCACCTTTTCTTTGTTGAGCCACCTGTTGGTCATCAAGATGTCCTCACTTACAGCCTTAGAAACCCCGATAATCCGGTCAACTTTTCCGAGAATAAAACGATTCGTAAATTGCCTTTTCTTTGATCTCGTTCGTTTGACACCATGAACCGTTGAGATAACCGGTTTTCCACCCGTCAAGATCGAGGACAGTACTCCATATACCGTGGGCTTGTGTCGATGACAATGAATGATATCGATCTCTCTGTCCCGAATCACTCTTTTTAGGTAAAAGACTCTCCGAGGGAAAATCACTCTACTTTGTCCCAGATCCTTCTCGAGATAGATTGTTTCGATACCTGCCTGTTCCAGGCGAGTAGGCTCTTCCGGTTTGCCGCGAAGAAAGGCGACGCTAATTTGATACCGATCCGGGTCAAGTCTTAGAAGAAAATCATCGAGCAGAGGATAATCACCCTTGAATTTCGAAATAATATGGAGAATATTAATCGGTTTCATAAAGACCTCATAATCCACGATCTCTCGGTTCATAATCATCGTAGGCCAAATTATGGGTAAACCTACTGCTATATATTGGGGCAATTTGAATCCACATATTCCTCGACTCCAGACACATAGAATGAGTGAATTTCGATGAACGATTAACAAAATTTAAGCCATATAAAGTGGCAGAGCAAATATCAATTAACATGGCGCCTGTCAATAGCATTTCAAAACAGCATGAATGGAAACCCACCTTCTTGAACTTTCTTTGTAAAAAACCGGAGTATTAAATCTGAAAACTTCCATGGAATCCTGTTTGACATTCTTTATGTGTTCGGATTAAGAATTGATATCGCTGAGAACGACCAATATCATTAAGCGCCTTAATAAAAAGTTTAGACAGAGAACAAACCCTATTGGGAAAGTGCGCAGCAATCTGCCATTCTTCAAAGAATCGGCTGAAAATAATTTTACACAAAAAATATTAGACAATACCGTCGATTGGAAAAAGATATGACTTATAGCGATTTGCTTCTTTACTACGCCAGAAAAGGGTTCTTCGGGGCATTCAGGAGATCAGCTTTTAGAAAGTTCTGCAGAAGGAACACTGGAAAACTGATTACCGCTAAATGCAGGAGTGGTTTCTTGATGAACACCATCATTGGAGATTCAGTAGATGATCAGATTGCTGTATACGGTGTCTTTGAGAATGGCACAACTCATATTATAGAAAGTCTGGCATCAGAAAGCTGCTCTTTCTTGGATATTGGTTGCAATATTGGCTATTACTCTTGTCTTTTTGGAATCAAAAACCCAGATAAGCTTTTGCTCTCCATCGATCCAAATCCAGCTATGATTGAGAGAACAAGAGACAATTTGGATCTTAATAATGTGGTCAATTATGAACTGCTGAATTGTGGCATCGGAGAACGACGGAGAACGCTGACGTTTAACATTCCTCGTTTTCGCCATAGCTTATCGTCGTTTGCATATGTTCCTAAAAAAGGAGGGTCGGTTGAAACGATTGAAGCACAAATAAAGCCGCTATACGAAGTTATTTTAGAGCATCCAATTAAAGAGAGTCTCGTGAAGATTGACACCGAGGGCTTTGAATATCCTGTTTTTTGTGGCTTAACTGAGGATGTAATTGACAAGATAAGATTTATCTTGTTTGAACTATCAGCATCCAATCTTAGACAAGCAGGAAATTCACCTGCTGATATTTTTTCTTTGCCTATCATGAAGGAGTTTGATGTGTACCTTGTGCAAGACGAAGAAGGAGGCTTTATCGAGAAAGTTGACTCTAAAAATATCGTGGAAGATCTTGAGTTAAATGCAAACGTCTTGTTGGTAAGAAGAGATGTAGAATCGAGCAAGGCGCTTCAGCGGACGACTATTCGCCGCCGCTGAAGCCAAAAAAATATTAACCATAAAATCTTTTTTTATGAAGATAAATAGCGTTTCCCCACATTAGTAGTCCGTTTGGGTTATATTTTGGCTTGAAAATATCATAAAGGACAAACCCACATTCTCTAAGACACAGGTCGATTTCGCTATGTAGAGATCCGCCATCATATAGAGAATTAAAAAGTATTTCTGTATAGACTGCAAGCATAGAAGACTTGAGCGCTTTTTCAGCACCGCGCAAGGCCCGTAATTCGGAACCTTGAATATCCAGTTTCATAAATTGGATAGAAGGATTTCCATTTTGATTAAGCCATTCATCTAAAGGAATAACATTAATCTTTAGTGTGCTTTTTAACGACGACCCGTGTGAATCCATTTCCTTAAGGAGTTTCCCGGGTTTATAAAGAGACGCGATGCCCGGAGATTCTGTTATACAAAAATCTGCGTATCCTCTGCGGCCCGACAATGCAATAAAGTTGGGGAAAAACATAGAGTCTTCTTTGGCGAATTGATTTAAAGTATTTTCATAAAGCGGATTTGGTTCGAAAGCGTATACTGAAGCTTCAGGAAAAATCTTTAAAACTCGCCTTGAAATACGTCCATTACTTGCTCCGGCATCGATAATACCCGTGATCTTATGTCTTTTCAAAAGATTTCCTAAAACTTTGTACGGCTCGTCAAGGGAGATAAGGTTGTTTTTATTTGAAAAAAATATATTTCGAACAAGCGTATCAAATAATTTTGCCATATATGTCCTATAAGGATTTAATACTATAATTTGGTGTATTGTATTTATTTACAGCGAAAGCACCCAACATTTAGAAGCTATAAATCTTTAGTTGTTATGTCAAGCAATGAATGGAAGACTTTATAATTTACATACCGGAAAGAACAACAAAAAAATTTTCAGCAACCGTTTTGAAGTTGAATTTTTTTTCAGCTTGAGCACGTCCGGCAATTCCCATACGTTTTATAAGCTGTCTGTTCAAAATAAGCTTTTCGAGAGCGTCATACCATTCTTTCTTGCCTGATACCGAGATGCTATTTTCATCATTAAGAATCTCACCGGTTGCTCCGATCATGTTTCCTACAACCGGAATTCCGCAGGCAATATACTGAATTGCTTTAATCGGAGATTTCCCCCCATAAAATTCTTCATCGATCAAAGGCAAAAGTCCAATGTCAAGGCTTTGAACAAATGCAGGTTCTGAACCCGGCTGGAATGGGTGATAATAAAAAGGACAGCTTAATTTTGGTTTTTGGCCTGAAAAAATTGCAAGTTTTATAAAAGGGTATTTATTTAACAGGTATGATAGAACTTCATCGAGTTGTTCAATAAGACTGATGTTAACCGGTGCGCCTGCCCATCCTATTGTAATATTATCCCCGAGGCTTTTTTCAAGCGGTTTCCATAAATCAAGATCAAGGGACATAGGAACGATTTCAACAGACTCAGTATATTTTTGTGCATATCTGGAAAGAAAATGACTTGAAGTTGTAACAACATCGGATCGTTTAAGCCACAAATGCATTCTTCTTCTCACCCTAAACCCGGCTATAAGAGAATACGGTTTTCCCGGACGTGTGTAAATGGCATCATCGAAGTCAAAAATTACACGTTTACTGCCCTTAATCAACTTTTTAGCAAGAGAGTAATTAAAAAGATATTTCTGGTTCAAAAGAATATCGAACTCGTTTACTTCCTTTAAAAGTGATGCGTTTAGCCCATCCCTGTTAATGAGCTTAACATATAAACCTTTTGATTCAAAATAAGCCAGGTATTGAGCAAGACGGTATTTTGTGCTTCCCTTTTCAAGGTCACGGCTGTAAAGAGCAAGCATATTCATTATAAAGAGTCCTGATATGTTGTATGAAAAGCAGGAGTAAAGAGTTCTAAAAGTGGTACGCCCGGCTGGAATCGAACCAGCGATCTTCAGCTCCGGAGGCTGACGCCCTATCCACTGGGCCACGGGCGCACAATTTTGTTAAAATTAGGTTATATGTGCTGAAAAGTCAAGTTTGAAAAGATGGCCTTTGCTTCGCCCACGACATACAAGGAACCGGTGATGCATATTACTTCATCTTTCGAGGCTGTTTCAACGGCGTAATCGATAGCTCCTTTTACATCCGGTATGATTTTTATGTTCCTGACCAGACCTTTTGAAACTTCATAAAGGGTTTCCGGTTCCAGCGCCCTGTCAATTAACGGTTTTGTCAATATAGCCCTGCTGCATACGGAAAGAAT
>JAGVGX010000008.1 GCA_020056865.1 Desulfobacterales bacterium | reverse complement strand
GTCCATGTTGTTCAAAGCCAACCAAGAATTTGAAGTTTGCTTTAAAAGCCGCATGATAAAGTTGCAAAATAAATTCTTTAGGCAATACAGTCATGGTTCGGCTGTGAAAGAAAATGCTATCGCTGTAGTCATTTTCTGCGAAATGGGTAAATACATCTCCCGATAAAATGGTAAGGTTCTGCAAATGGTTGAACGCCACATCATTAAATGCCTTGTTATACGGAGAAAGATCAATGCCGATAAATTTGATGTCAGGAAATTCAGTTGCTAGTACGCTATCAATATATGCGTAACAAATACCAAAATTAAAAACCGCCTTTGGTTTTTCACTCAATATTAAGTTTCGTAATGTTTTAATTTGTTCTTTGTAGAGACGGTAGCTTTCAGTAGGTGTCGCCTCACCAAAATCTGGAGCACCAATTTCTTCAGCATAGATCACTGCTGTCAATAGATCATCGTATTTCCCTGTGTAGCCCCACCCATGCTTAGTATGGTCTTTACCAATGACAGCGGCTTTAAATTGTTCGGAATTGTGATATATATTTGTGTAGGTAATGAACTTGTTTACCAAAGCAAATATGCTGCGAAATATCCAATTCAAGAGATTGTGGCGATCCAGCCCCCAACTTTATACGTATACTTTGTCCGCTTTATAAATTTCGTAGGAATATTTTGCTTAAGCATACTGCCCCCCCTTTTAAATTCGTTATGTGTAAAAGTTAGGATCTTCCCGGACAGTCAGATTCTCTCCGGGTTGGTTACAAAACAATGCCGTACCTCAGCCTCTTGAGACACTTGCTAAAATCGTATCGCACTTTCCAATTGCAGCAAGTTGTTTTTCGTAAGCGGCATGCAACTCCGGAGAATCAAGAAAATTCCATTTTTGATGCCCGCCGGGTTTGCCATTTGCCAGCCAGTACAGATGATTGGATAGCGGGTACCTCTGAACCTGCTTGATATAGTTCACCTTTAAATTCATTTGGTCAAATAACATTTGTAAGGTTTTTGCTGTATACAGAAACAGGTGACAACTCCAATAGGTGAACCTGGAAAATGGTTCGTTGTTGTATAGTGTTAATAACGCATCAGCGGCATTCGGTACTTCCACAATGATCTGTCCGCCATCTGTGAGCAGTTCACTCAATTCACCCAAGATCGATTTCGGATCAGAGATATGTTCCAGCACATGGAAAATGGTTATTATATCGTACCCCAACTTAATATCGTTCGGAATTTTGGAGATGTTTTGAAAACTCGTAAGTCTGTAATTTTTATAATGACTATCCAATCTTGTTTCCGGTTCCACGCCATGCGCCGTTGCGGTTAACTCCCGTGCCTTTAAAAGAAATCCACCTGCCCCGCATCCGAAGTCCAACAACCTGCGGTTTGGCAGCACCGATTTGAGATACTGAAACCGCCGTTCGTCATCCCATGCAGTATTCTTGAGCCAAGCCTGAACATCTGGCATCCCTTCGCCGTGCATCTCTGAGCTTTCATAAAAGCCGTCTCTGATATGGTCAAACGATGAAAGACAAACCAATCCGCAGGAGGTGCATTCCAAGACCTCCAATTCGGATCTGTCACGCACGCTTCCTATCTTTTTGTTAAACTCTGTGTTGCCGCACAGATAGCATTTTTTCATTTTTTACTTCTCCTACAATATGCTTTGAAAGTACTACGACAGGAATAGTGCTACCTTGTTCTTTATTGGTTCAATATCCTTATTGAAAATATAATCACTTATTATCTTTCGTATTTCTTTTCGTTCTACTTTTGATTCCATCGCCAAAAATGAAATATATGTAGATAAGTGATTAATAAAATTAGAATTGCTTTCCTCGTTGTTCATGCTTACCGTATAATTATGTTGATCTGTCAAAAGTTGATCGTCTAAATCTGATTCATTTATCAAGCCTTTTGCCAATGCCATAGATGTTATCTCAGTCATAGGGAAATATTTAAGAGAAAACAAATTCAGCGAAAATGGTTGCGGAAAATCAAGCATGAGGTCTATACTCTCTAACGACTCTTCAAATGTTTCAAATGGATTATCTAAAATAAAATCATATCTCACGCTAACTCCGTACTTATGAAATACCTCCGCCTGATTTAATACTTTCTTATTTGTGTAGTGTCTCTTAAATACACTTCTTCTGACCCTTTCTGAACCAGATTGAACACCAATCCATACTCCGTTTAGCATTGCATCGCTTAACAATTTAGCCGATTCATCATTACAGGTCCCTGGATAAAACATGCAAAAAAATGGTAGTCCTATCTCCTTTTTGTATCTTTCACTAAACTCATTTATCCATGTCCTGTTCGGAATAAATACTTCATCGTAGAAATTAATTCGTTCAATCTTTGGTAGTTTTTCCTTTACTTCAATCAATTCAGCTATCACATGCTCAACACTTCGGTATCGTATCTTCGACCATTTCTTCGGATATATATTCTTAGCCATAAAATTGTTAGAACAATAAGTACAACTATATGGGCAACCTCTTCCTGTAATAATTCCATATCGCGTGTTACTCTCATATGGGTCTTCGTGCACGATCCGATCATTTTCTATATAAACGCTTGAGTTATTAAAAAATACAGGGTTAGGCAGATCATTAAGGTTGGTAATCAGGGGTCGGATATTATTTTTCACAATTTCATCTTCTTCTTTCCTAATCCATAGGTTTTCTATACTATCTATATTTTGACCATTATACATTCTATCCACTAATTCGGGTAGAACCTTTTCCCCTTCACCAATGCAAAGGATGTCACAGTAATCAATGCAAAGATCAGGGTTTAAAGAAGGTTGCCATCCACCAAGTACAATTTTGAAACTACCCATATTTCGTATTTTTGCATATATTTTCTTATAAAGGCTAAAACCGGAAAATACTAGACTAAATGCTACTATATCAGGCTTGTATTCTAAAATATATTCTCCCAAAATATTAATTTCTGTATTCGTCACACAGTCTATTTCGTGTTTAAATCGTTTCTTTAATCTTTCCTTATAATCATCACGGCTTTTTTTAGCATTGATTTTTAAAAACAACATTTTCGCATCATAGCCTCTATGATTAAGAATTGAATGTAACAATCTCAAACCTAGGGCTTCATCGTTAAATAGAGAAATAAATAATATCTTGTATTCACTTTTTAACATGTCTCTCCCGATAACTCTCCTTCTCAGTTGCCTGTCGGTACACCCCAGAAATCGCAATAACTACAAAGCGGTATTTTGTCCCTCTTTCCTTCTATATGACATTTTATCCACGCTTTTCTTTGTGCGCTCTGCCAAATATCTACTAAAGGAGTTGTGTTGATGTCTCCTATAATGCCTAATCCTTTGGGGTCAAATCGCACACAAACAGAAACTTTACCGATTCTGCTAATAGCCATATGATTCAATATCTCCAGACATATTCCAATTTCCGGAACAGTGGGATTTTTCTTATATTTAAAACTTCCCAAAGGGTTATGCAATATTCTGGTAGCTATGACTCCGTCTAATTCCCGCCATCTTTCTGTTTCTACATCCCCCAAACATCTGTATATCATGCGAGGTTTTCTATCACCTTTAATCTTCAGGAATTCCTTAACCAACTCATATTGCTCATCCGCTTCAGGGTCATTTTCTATGATAGATATGGTCATGGTATCCAAGTTCTCTATAATCTCTCCTGCCTTCTCAACTACCAACTTAGCATTTGTGTCCATACATTTTATCTGATTCTTGAACAGCCTTATTGCGTCACCAAACCTTGGATAAAGGAGTGGTTCTCCATTATTATGGAATTGAACTACGACTCCTTCCGGCATCTGTTCTGCTATTTTATTAATCAACTCATAATCCATGTCACCGTAATTTATGGATATTTCTTGATATTCCCTATCTATCTTTCTCCTACCACACATCCAGCAGTTTTTGTTGCACCTGCTGGTCAATTCCAGATGGACGCAATATAATCCGTTAAAACATTTCGTCATTTTACCCTCTCAAACATTATCCGGCTTAACCGCGGTTGAAAGCAACATAAGCTCCTGAGAAAACCTTACAAGTTTACTATATGGCCGTAATGATCGCGGCGCGACAACAGACACAATTAAACAAAATGGTTGTAGCCAGGGTGAAGACCATAAAAAAGGAAGTTGTCTCATTTTCTCAACTTCCACCTTATCAAAACCACTAATTTGCATGATGCTCTTTAAAGAATTAAGAGTAAATGGCTTCCGATGTGTGTAATCGTCATAAAAAATATCATAAACTGAATCCCAATCGGGAACCATAGTAATAACCATGCCGCCGGGATTAAGAATTCGATAGATTTCCTGGACCAACTTTTCAGGATAATAAAAGTGTTCTAACACTGATTTTGAAAAGACCACATCAAAAAAATTATCATTGAAAGGCAATGTATTATTTTCCAGATCTGACTCCAATACTTCAGCTTCCGGACAAATAGATTTTGCTATAGTGGATCGATCCACGCCATACCCGCTTAGTCCGCACCTGATAAAACCTTTCAGAAACTCACCTCGACCACACCCCAAATCCAAAATCCTGCCCCCTTTTGGCAATTTATACCTCGAAAACAGATATCGGGCTAATTTATCAGGATATTGAGTGAACGGTTTGTTCCCCTCGTCATATATTACAGCAACATAATCCCGCTGTGGATTCGCTGAGGACACTACAACACCTCTACCAATTCTACCAAAGTCCCCTCCGGAGCCCTGCAAAAAGTAACTTTCGCATAACCATCAGGAGATAACTGCGGTTGTGCATTAAACGGTACTCCTTCACTTTTAAGTCTATCGTACTCACAGTTTAAATCTTCCACAGTAAAAGCAATATGTGAAATGCCAATATCACAAATTTCACGCGGCGTCTGTTCTCCGGGATGAGAGTGATATTTTAACAATTCAATCATCTGTCCATCCGGCGCCTCCATCTTGACCGTTGTTACCTTTGTATTGCGTATCGATAAAATGTTATCAATGTAATCTCCGGACTCTTCCATCTGCTT
>JAGVGX010000064.1 GCA_020056865.1 Desulfobacterales bacterium | reverse complement strand
ATGGTTTCCCCCATATAATCGTTAAACCGCGAAATGATAACCTGGTTCAAGTAGTCTTCGATTTCTTTAGTAGTGAAAACCTGCTGTGTACCCACAAGGCTGTTTATAAACAGTACCGGCTGCACGACCTGAAGGTTAAAAATACCGAATGCGCGTAAACGAATCAGGCCCAGCTCAGAATCTTTAAAGGCTACAGGATCTCGTGTCCCCCATTTGAGGTTTGTAAATATTTTAAGGTTAGTGAAATAGACTTCTGCCCGCAATGGGCTTTGCATGGCCCATGGGATGCTTAAGATTTTGGTTAAAATTGGGATATTGCCGGTTTTTAACGTATGGCGGCCTGGGCCAAACGCCTCTACGGCATAGCCTTTGTAAAACAAAACTGCAGCCTGGCTCTCGCGTACAGTTAATTGGGCGCCGAATTTGATTTCTCCGGACCCTTTTTCCGGAATGCGGTGTACCAGGGATTTTCCGGTTTCATCAAACCATTCAATATTTTCTAAAAAAATTAAGTTGTCTGTACCCATGGATAACTCCTTTTGCTTGCGGCGGTCATTTTCCGCCAAGATTTTCCAATTGCTCGGTGATTGTTGATCCGCGATGCGTATGGCAAAATTGCTAAACGCAATACAATCTAAAGTGCAAAACTATAATACAAAACTACAATACAAAAATAAAATGCAAAATGTATGCCTTTAAGTAAACGGCTTCACAGGTAAACTTTTTTTGCAGTTATTTTTGGTTGTATGGGCTTCAAGCATATCTGCCATCAGGGCGTTCTTTCCTTATCAAATAAACAATATTCTGCTGTTCGGTTTAAATTTTATATTGATTTTCATATTGTCATTATATTATATCTTGAAATAGAAAGATTAATATTAGATAAAAAAAATAAAAAATTCAAAAGGAATATTTACATTTTGTTAATTTAATATATAGATACATGGAAATAGTTTACATTTATCAAGACTGATCGGGCTATGAATTGCAAAAAGTCAACCGCATCCGGAATAATTATTCTGACATGAGGCAAAAAGATGAGCAAAGACAGATACCAAGAACTGTTTGAGAAGTCTTCTGATGCAAATCTCATCATTGTTGGTGACAGGTTTGTTGATTGTAACACAGCAACAGTCAAGATGCTTGGCTGTAAAAACAAGCAAGAGGTACTTAACACCCATCCTTCCCAATTATCTCCGGAGTTTCAGCCAGATGGCCAATTATCATATGTAAAGGCCAACGAAATGATGTCAATAGCATTTGACAAAGGTTCACATCGTTTTGAATGGGACCACATGCGGGCAAATGGGGAGGTTTTTCCTGTTGAAGTTTTATTGACTTCTATTCCGGAAGACAAAGAAAAGACGCTTCATGTTGTCTGGCGAGACATCACTGATCAGAAAAAAACAGCCACCGCGCTTAAAGAGTCACGAGATCAACTTGATGCAATTTTCAACTCTGCAAGAGATGGATTTTTGGTGGCAGATGTTCAAACGAAAGCATTCGTGGTCTGCAATAGAACTATCTGTGAGATGCTTGGATATTCGGTTGAAGAAATAAAGAAACTGAGCGTTGACGACATACACCCTGTAAAAAATTTACCTCATGTCGTCAATCAATTCGAAAAACAGGCCAGAATGGAAATTGATCTGGCTACAGATATCCCTGTCTTGAGAAAAGACGGGACCGTTTTTCTCGCAGATATCAGCTCATCCCCTGTCACAATTAATGGCAAAAAGGGCATCCTCGGAATCTTTCGAGACATAACGGAGCAAAAACAGATTGAAGAAAGGGCACGTCACAAGCAGAAACTCGAGGCCATTGGTACGCTTGCCGGTGGGATTGCCCATGATTTTAACAATATATTGGCAGCTATTCTTGGCTATAGCGAATTGGTTCAAGCAGAACTGCCGCAAAGCAGTGAGATACATGATGACCTTGCGGAAATTATTAAAGCTGGGAATCGAGCCAAGGATCTTGTCAAACAAATTCTGGCGTTTAGTCGACATTCAACAAACAATTTCTCACCATTGAAAATTCAGTCCGGTGTCAAGGAGGTTTTACAGTTACTTCGGGCAACACTGCCCACTACCATTGAGATCAAGCAAAAAATAGATAACACTTGTGGAAGCGTAAGAGCAGATGCAACCCAGATTCACCAAGTGATAATGAATCTATGCACGAATGCATTTCATGCCATGGAGGAAACAGGAGGTACCCTTGGAGTCAAATTACAGGAAGTACATTTCACCGACAACCAAGAACCTCCTATTGATAACTTGCCACCAGGAACATATTTGAAGTTGGAAGTCAGCGATAATGGGAAGGGAATAGACGAAAAAATACGAAGTTATATTTTTGACCCATATTTTACAACCAAACCTCAAGAAAAAGGCTCGGGGCTCGGACTTTCAGTCGTGTATGGCATTGTAAAAGATCATGGTGGAACAATTAATGTTGAAACCAAAATTGGTTATGGGACTACTTTTACAGTACTTCTTCCTGTTATTGATAGTGCTGACGATACACCCGAGTCGGAGGTAAAAAACCAAAGCCAGCCGCCGTTTGGAAATGAACATATTCTTTTTGTTGATGATGAAGCGTCCGTTGCTGTTTTCAGCAAAAAAATGCTTGAGACATTAGGGTACACGGTCTACTGCGAAACAGACAGTCTTGTTGCGCTTGAAGCATTCCGGAATAATCCAAAAGTCTATGATCTCGTAATTACTGACCAGACAATGCCTCATTTGTCAGGTGCTGCACTATCCAAAGCGTTGATGGAAATTCGTCCAGATATTCCCATTATTCTGTGTACAGGATTCAGTTCAACGTTTTCAGAAGACCAGGCAAAAGCCTTAGGCATTCGTGCTTTTGTGATGAAGCCAATTAGCAAACTGGAACTTGCACAGACCATAAGAAAGGTATTGAGCTCAACGGAACCAGTTTTCTAAAAGAACACCATCGGTGAAACTGCTGAACATCTTTATGGCCTTCGGCTGTCAAGAAAAAAACCTTTCCTATAAAATGCTCTTTAATTGATTAAAAAGGAGAAAAAAATGAATAATGATCTAAAACCAAATCCGTTAATCGACATAGTGGATTATCAAAAGGGTGCGGTTGTTAGCAAAACCATCATTGAGAAAAAAACAGGAACTGTTACTTTATTTGCATTTGATCAGGGCCAGGGTTTAAGCGAGCATAAAGCCCCGTTTGATGCTCTGGTTCAAGTCCTTGACGGTGAAGTAGAAATTAAGATTTCCGGTAAGCCGTTTTGCTTGAAACAAGGCGATATCATTATTATGCCGGCAAATGAACCACACGCTTTAAAAGCCGTTAAAAGTTTTAAAATGTTGTTAACGATGATCAGGTCAGATTAAAATTGTTTTTGCTGAGGAAATTATGAATCGTATAAATGTAAAAAATAATGTGAAATGGGTAGGCAAAATTGATTGGGAATTAAGAAAATTTCATGGGAACGAGTATTCTACACACCGTGGTTCAAGTTATAATTCATACTTAATCAAAGAGGCAAAAATTGCGCTGATTGATACAGTATGGGCTCCTTTTTCAAAAGAGTTTGTTGAAAATCTTATTAATGAAATTGATCTTGATAACATTGATTATATTATCGCAAATCATGCTGAAAGCGATCACAGCGGTGCATTGCCGGAACTGATGCGCCATATACCTGAAACACCGATTTATTGTACAAAAACCGGTGTTAAATCATTAAAAGGGCATTATCACAAGGACTGGAATTTCAACATTGTCAAAACCGGGGATCAGTTGAATTTGGGTGAAAAAGAATTGATTTTTATTGAAGCACCCATGCTTCATTGGCCGGATAGTATGTTTTGTTATCTCACCGGAGACAATATTTTATTCAGCAATGATGCATTTGGTCAGCATTATGCTTCTGAATATATGTTTAACGATTTGGTAGATCAGGCTGAATTAATAACCGAATGCATTAAATATTATGCAAACATATTAACTCCGTTCAGTAAATTTGTAGATAAAAAGATTAAAGAAGTTTTATCTTTGAATTTGCCAGTTGATATGATTTGCCCAAGCCATGGTATTATGTGGCGTGATAATCCTGTTCAGATCGTCAATCAATATTTACAATGGGCCAATGATTACAAGGAAAACCAGATTACCATACTTTATGATACCATGTGGAATGGAACACGTGTGATGGCTGAAAATATCGCGACAGGTATCCAATCATCAGATCGTTTAGTTAATATCAAGCTTTTTAATATTGCCAAAAGAGATAAGAACAATATCATCACCGAAATTTTCAGATCTAAGGCAATAGTTATGGGTTCGCCGACGATCAATAGAGGTGTTCTAACGTCAGTTGCCGGTATGTTAGAAGAAATAAAAGGATTAAATTTTGTCGGTAAAAAGGCAGCAGCTTTTGGAAGCTATGGCTGGAGTGGTGAATCCGTAAAAAACATTTTGGATAGTTTGGCAAAGTCAGGGTTTGACGTTGTGGATGAAGGCTTGAAAATAATGTGGAATCCGGATGAAAAAAATATTAAACAATGTATTGAATATGGAAAAAAACTTTTTGAGCTTTTATCCTAAAGCAAATAAGAGGAAAAAGCATATCAAGTGCATCCCCCCTGGCAAAAGCACCGACGCCCGAACCATTGCGTCCCCCCGGTGCTTTTGCCTTGATTCTTGCAACAAAACCTGACCGGCCTTAATCAGATCAACTGCGCCATAACAACCGGATGATCCAAAGTCCTCACTATGCGCGTGAAAGGCAACTCTTTAGAAGTTTTCAAAGTCTTTATCATCCTGATCACCTGCGTTATTTTTTTGTGGAGGGCATCTCTTCCAGACAAGAAACTACGGGACAAAACAAAACTTTTAAAAGTTTATATATGTTTAGTTACACAAAAATTTTAGTTGACACCTTAAAATGTTTGAGATACTAAACATTTTAAGCATGCCCAACGCTTAGCTTGCTTGCAATAGTCTTATTGCCAAACAGTTGTTATTTTTTTAAAAAACTTATTTGGTAATCATCTGTAAATAAAAACTGGTAAAAGGAGATATAAGAATGTGTCTTAAAAAAATTGTTGTTGCAATTTTAATGATTTGTAGCTTTGGAATGGTTGAATATGCTCAGGCGTTGACGTTAGAAGACCTTGAGAAACGAATAGAGAAACTGGAACAAGAAAACACCGGGCTTAAGATGAAATTAGGAGAAACAGATGAAAAGCTAAATACCGCGGCAGAAGCTTTGGAAGCTGTTTCTAAAAACGCGAACCAGATGAACACAGCTGCCGATAAAGTATCCTTATGGTTTGACAAAACCCATGTAGGTGGTTACGGCGAAATGCACTACAACAACCTTGATGGTGAAAGTGGCGCTGAAGATAAAGATGAAATAGATTTCCATCGTTTTGTTCTTTTTTTCGGTCACGATTTCAACGACAAAATAAGTTTTTTTTCTGAAATTGAACTGGAACACAGCGTCGCAGGAGATGACCAGAATGGAGAAATTGAACTTGAACAGGCATATATCAATTTTAAAGTAAATGATCGTTTGAATGCAACCGCCGGGTTGTTTCTTGTTCCTGTTGGCATATTAAATGACGTTCATGAGCCTCCAACATTTTATGGGGTTGAACGAAACCCTGTGGAAAAAAATATTATCCCAACAACATGGTGGGAAGGTGGCGCGGGTATTTCAGGTGAAATCAATCCATCTTTAAACTATGATGTATACATTCATTCAGGCTTGGAAACCACTGCTGGAGATAAATACAATATCAGAAAAGGCCGGAACAAAGTGTCAGAAGCACGCTCAAAAGATATGGCTGCCACCACCAGATTGATATGGTCAGGCTTTAAAGGCCTAACCATTGGTGCGACATACCAGTATCAGGAAGATATCTCCCAGAGCGAAGATTCACGTGCAGGGGGCGCTCAATTATATGAGGCACATGCGGTCCTCAACCATGGTCTATTCTCTCTTAAAACACTTTACGCCTTGTGGCATCTTAACGGATCTGGCCCGAAAGCAGTTGGTGCAGACAGGCAGGTGGGGTATTATATTGAACCTTCTTTTAAAATTACGCCCCAGTTAGGCGTTTTTGCCCGTTTCAACGAGTGGGATAACCAGGAGGGAAACAATTCTAAAAGCGGTAAGCAGCAGTGGGATGTTGGCGTTAATTACTGGCCCCATCCTGATGTTGTTATTAAAGCAGACTATCAGTATCAGGATAATGATGACCGAATGGAACAAAACGGTTTTAATCTTGGGATAGGGTATCAATTTTAGTTATATACTCAAAAAGCTCATCATGGCTGTAAATTCATATAGAAGATTTTTTGCGGTAAACTTGCTGTAAAAAAACCTTCTATATGAAAGGGGAAAGAACACTTAGAAAAATTATGTATTTTTATATTCAACATGGCATGAAACACATATTATTTTTTGTGATATGCAGCCTTTTGATGGCTTCTGGAGCACTATGTGTCGAAAGCACTGCGGATCAAGCCACAGAAGCTTTTTTAAATAGCGTTTTTTTAGGTGACTGTCCTGAACCTGATTACATATGGATAACAAAAAGGTTGCGGCCCGAAGTAAAAAACATACTGAATCACGATTATCAAGGAATAAGGATTAAATACTGGAAACTGAAAAAACAAACCGCCTGGATTCTCAGTGAAACAGGAAAAAATAAACGCATCACAGTTGGTATTGTAATCAAACAATCAAAAATTGAAGATGTAAAAATACTTTTCAACCCTGATCATCGAAGCAGACAAGTTATGTACAGCTTTTTCACGGATCAGTTTAAGGAAGTCGCTTTGGATGAAACATACAGGCTCAGCCATAAAATCGACGCCATATCCGGTGCTACAATGTCATCTGTGGCTGTAGCTAAACTTGCACAACTGGCCTTGTTTCTTGATCATCATGTGGATCAGAAAATCCGTGATGATAATTAAATGCTGCTTGTTTATCATCTGGTGCTGATATCTGTATGATCAGGCCTGTATTGTGCCTACGTATAGGACGCATAGAATAGATTTTCCCAGATAGACGGGGTGTGAATGCGTTCTTCAATGTTGACCTTAAAAAAGTTTTCAACAGGTTTTAATATCTCAGGATGATCTTTGTGAACTTTTTTTACCGCAGCAAGTACTTTTTCGACTCCGTTTTCCGTCATTTTGCCCAATGGTTTCCTGCACCCTCCGGAAGGCATCCCAAGGATAGACATAAGTGTTTTAACTGCCAAAGGGTTCCTGGCTTTGCACACAACCTGTCCATAAGGCGTATTTTCCATGGTTGTAACAGTGACCAGATCAAAAAGAGGTGCAAGCGCATCCTTTAGCTTTGCAGCTTTTTCATGCTCGCCTTTTTCAATGCAATCAACCAGTTCAGATAAGGCTTTCGGTGCTATATTGGATAACACCGAAATCACACCGGATGCGTTTATTTTTGCATCTGTCATCATGTCAAAAATCATTGCGTCATCACCGGAAAGTATGGTCAAATCGGGCCCGGAACATTGTCTTGTGCGTCTCATATTTTCAATATTGCCTGTTGCTTCTTTTACGGCATTGATATTTTTATGTTTTCTGCACAGCAAGGCCACATCTTCAGGAAGAAGCTGAGTGCCTGTTCTGCCTGGTATTATATATGGAATCACCTGTATGTCGGGAAAAGCCTCGGCAACAGGCTCTATATATTCTTTGCGGATTTCAAGGGAGCTGGGGCCATTATAGTATGGATCTACCAGCAATACAGCATCAACACGTGCATCAACTGCATGCTGTGTTGCCGCAATCGCTTCACGAGTGTTATTGCTTCCCGTGCCTGCAATGCAAAGACAACGGTTTTTTGATTTTTCAGCAACGTCTTCAATAACCCGGTTATGTTCTTCCCATGACAGCGTTGGGCTTTCGCCTGTAGTGCCTACGGCCAAAATCCCTGTAATATTATTTTCAATCTGAAAATCTATCAGATTCTCAAGGCCTACATAATCAACACCGTTATCTTTAAACGGCGTAACCAGAGCGGTATAGCATCCTGAAATCATATTTCCTCCCAAATCCAAGTAATGTCTATGGCGTAATATCTAAGTATGGTTAACTGACACATTTTGCAATCTTTAAAAAAAGCTGTTTATAAAAAAGAGGGTTGAAGCATTGGAAACGTATATCGGTTGCTTCAGCAATGATTTATAAAATAAGCTGGAGAATTGTCTTGATTAACACATATCATTTGTTTTATTTAAAAATAACTCATACAATCAGGCCTCATGTCAAGGAAAAAGTTTTCTTGCAGAAATCATGTTAATATAATAATTATAAAAACGACACATTGCAGACTGCACGATGAGAATTTAAAAAAAACAAACGTTAAATTTCAAGGTAATATTATTATGGAAAAAGCAAAAAATTCAAAGGAGTATATAGCACAGCAACGATCTGCTATCGCAGCAAACCCTGGATGCGGACTGTCTCATTATAACCTTGCTGTTGCACTAATGGGACTCAAGCAATACGATGAGGCTGAAAAAGAACTTCATCAGGCTGTTGAATGCAGTCCGACTATGGCTGAAGCGTATGTTCAGCTTGGAGGGATCTGTCTTCAACGGGGGGATATAGATGGATGCCTTTCTTTTAATGAAAGATCTGTTAAAGTTAGAGCCGGATTTGCCGAGGGTTATAGTAATATAGGTTTTGCCCAGCTTCAAAAAGGCAACATTGATGCATCGATTGCCGCTCTTAAAAAAGCCATCGCATATAATTCCAATTTTCTACAAGCATATACTACACTGGCAAATGCCTATTTAATGAAAGGGCTTCTCGATGAAAGTATACAGGCAAATCTTAAGGCAATTAGCATTGAACCTGGATTTGCTATTGCTTATAATAACCTGGCTATAGCTTATCTTGAAAAAGGTGAGTACGATAAAGCTGCACAAAATTGTGATAAAGCTGTTGAGTTAGGCTATGATGTTGCGCCTCAAATCCTTGAAGAAATAAAAACAAACCGGTAATATATATCAAACGATTCTGCTGCCCTTATGACATGTGAAACTTGCTTTCATTTTTTTATTTCAAACAGGTGTAACCGCGTTCAAGACGGTGACCTTCAATGGGAAGCCGATCTTCCTTCCGGCAGATGCTTGTCAAGTGATGTCGTACAACTTGATGATTCTAAAAATGTTACCTATGGAAAATACTTTAAAGCGATTCGGTCATTTTTGGAAAAAGATGGATTTAAAATGGTTGCGGATGCTGCATCCCAATATTGTAAAACAACAATTCAACCGGAACATATAAAAAACATAGACGTTTTTTTGGAAAAACACGGCGCATTTTACCATCCTTCCCGAATAGAAACCTGTGTCAACGATCAGCGCATTCGATTTGTGTTAAATGTCGCAACCTGTTTATCCGGCAAAACCGGTATGGAAAAAGAATACAACACGTTGCAAAGGTTGAACAATAATTTTGCGATGTCATTTCTTCCTGCTGTATATGGTTATGGAACAGTTGGCGATAACAACAGCGGTGACGCAATTTATATGTTTTTGGGAGAATGGTTAGAAGGATACAATGAGTTTCACATATCAAAGGATTTGAAAAATAATAGGAACCAGATTTGTGTGTGGGATTCTGAAAGTGACCATTTTGTTCTTTCAGACCAGCAAGCAACAGAGTTATATAGCCATGCTTCAATGATTCTCACGTATTACTATAACCTTGAGACATGTGAACAAATCTTTCCCTGGCATCATGGTGCCGGAGATTTTGTTGTCAGTCAAAAAAACGGCAAAATAAGCGTAAAGCTCATCACCGCAAGACAATATACCTCAATGGTAGAGAAAACAGACACTGTTGGTGATACTAAATTCGATATGGATTCGGCATTAGAAGCGTTGCTTTTGTTTTTTTTAAATTTGTCAATAAGGATGCGAATCGACAGGCTGGATGGTACAGGTGCTATCGTCTGGTCAGATGCAATGGCGGTAAAAGGCATGGTAAAAGGTTTTAAACAAGCCCTGGCATTAAAATCGTTTCCTGGCAATAACGCCTGTCCGGTTGATATTTGTTTTCAAGAATACATATCATCTTTTTCTAAAGAAAACATATTCAGTTTGATACATGAAATTATCGATACATACAATCCTTTTTCAAGTGATGTTCATGTGATCACACAGAATGTTAACGAGCATGCAGAAACAGTCTGTAACGCAATATATCAAACCGGATAAAATGTGTTTGTATCTGAAAAGCCTTACTTTTCATATTGACAAATGTTCTCAATAACAATATATTTCTTTTTCATACCTATGCTTACAAGATGTGATTCAATATATTTAGATAAATTTTGGTAAAAAATTATTATAGAGAGGAGGTGTCCTTTACAATTCCATTTCGTCGGAACAGGTTAAATTTAAAAAACTCACGGAGGTATAATAATGGCAAAACATGAAACTCCTTTGTTGGACCAGCTTGAATCCGGACCTTGGCCAAGCTTTGTGTCCGACATGAAACAGGAGGCTGAATCAAGAGCTAAAAATAAAAAAGGGATTGATTATCAAATCCCTGTAGATGCGGTTGATGATCTTTTGGGTGTTCTTGAGCTTTCTTACAAGCATGGAAGAACCCACTGGAAACATGGTGGGATAGTCGGTGTTTTTGGCTACGGCGGCGGAGTCATCGGTAGATACTGCGATCAGCCAGGCATGTTCCCCGGCGTTGCTCATTTTCATACGGTACGCGTTAATCAGCCAGCCGGTAAATTTTATAATACAAAATTTCTTAAAGACTTGTGCGATGTTTGGGAGCTGCGGGGAAGCGGCATAACCAACATGCACGGTTCCACAGGTGATATCATTCTTATAGGAACGACAACACCGCAGATTGAAGAAATTTTCTATGAATTGACACATAATATGAATCAGGATCTCGGCGGTTCAGGATCAAATCTTAGGACCCCGGCAGACTGCATTGGTCAGGCGCGTTGTGAGTATGCATGCTATGATACTCAGAACCTTTGCCATACTTTGACAAATGACTACCAGGATGAATTGCATCGTCCTGCATTCCCATACAAATTCAAGTTTAAATTTGACGGTTGTCCAAATTGCTGTGTCGCTTCCATTGCCCGTTCGGACATGTCGTTTATCGGCACATGGAAAGATGATATCCGTATAGACAAGGACGCTGTTAAGGCGTATGTAGGTGGAGAAATTGCTCCTAATGCAGGCGCTCATGCAGGTCGTGACTGGGGTCCGTTTGATATTCAAAAAGAAGTTATTGGTCTGTGCCCAACAAACTGTATGCGCTATGAGGGCGGAAAGCTTGAAATTAACAATAGAGAATGCACAAGGTGTATGCACTGCATTAATGTAATGCCTAGAGCCCTGAGGATAGGCAATGACAGAGGTCTTTCCATACTTGTAGGCGCCAAAGCTCCCATTGTTGACGGCGCACAGATGGGTTCTCTTCTTGTCCCATTTGTCAAAGCGGAAGAGCCGTATGCTGAAATTAAGGAAGTTATTGAAAGCGTTTGGGACTGGTGGATGGAAGAAGGAAAAAACAGAGAACGTCTCGGTGAATTAATCAAACGTCAGGGCTTCCAGAAATTGCTGGAGGCAACAGGTATCCCACCGATGCCTCAGCATGTTATGGAACCACGTTCCAATCCTTATATATTCTGGAAAGAAGATGAGGTT
>JAGVGX010000130.1 GCA_020056865.1 Desulfobacterales bacterium | reverse complement strand
ATAAAACGTTTCAAGCATACTGTTTTTTCTTTTTGCATTACAAGGTAATCGCTTTTATGGAATCAAATGTCACATCAAGCAGTTGATGGAGCTCCTCTATTGAAATGCTTAACGGTGGCATCAGCACAATTACGTCTCCTAATGGTCGCAGAATAACGCCTTTTTTTCTTGCATCCATGATTACCTTGATACCGATTTTGTCGGTCGGTTGATATGCTTCTTTGGTGTCTTTTTTGGCTACCAGCTCTATGCCGGCCATTAATCCGAGCTGCCTTATATCTCCAACATGTTCAAGGTTATAAAACGCTTGAAGCCTGCTTTTAAAAACTTCTATTTTTTCTGCAAGCATTTCAAGGGTCTTTTCTTGTTCAAAAATATTCAGATTTGCTATTGCTGCAGCACATCCTAAAGGATTTCCCGTATATGTATGGCCATGAAAAAAGGTTTTAAACTCATCAACTTCTCCTAAAAAAGCATTATAAATCTTTTCGGTTGTCAAGGTGGCGGCAAGAGGAAGATATCCGCCGGTTAATCCTTTGCCTATTGTCATGATATCAGGGAGCACATCTTCATGCTCACAGGCAAACATTCTGCCTGTTCTGCCAAATCCAACAGCCACCTCATCTGCGATCATCAGAATATTGTATTTTGTGCAGAGTGATCGCACCTGCTTTAAATACCCCGAAGGATAAACCAGCATGCCGGCAGCGCCTTGAACCATAGGTTCAATAATAAGGGCGGCTGTCTCTTTGTGGTGTTTTTTTATGGTTTCTTCCAGTTGCGTTAAACACTCAAGACTGCAAGATGCCTGTGTTTTACTTAGACTGCAGCGGTAGCAATAAGCCGGCTGGGCTTTTATGGTTTCAAAAAGCAAGGGCTGATAGATTTGATGAAACAGATCCATGCCGCCAACACTTACACTTCCGATTGTATCCCCGTGGTATGCATTAACCAGTGATATAAATTTTTGTTTTGTTACAGAGCCTTCGCCGGCCTGCGCCCAGTATTGAAATGCAATTTTCAGTGCAATTTCTACGGCTGTAGAGCCGCTTTCAGAATAAAATACTTTTTCCAGCCCAGCAGGTGTAATGTCTACCAGTTTTTTTGCTAATTCAATCGCTTTGGGATGAGACAAGCCGAGAAGTGTTGAGTGGGAAACTTTTTCTATCTGCTCGATTATGGCGTCATCGATCTCTTTTTTTCTGTGGCCGTGGGTGGTAACCCATAAGGAAGATATGCCGTCTAAATATTTATTCCCGTAAATATCAAAAAGAAAAGATCCTTTACCTTTTTCAATAATAAGCGGCCGTTCTTTGGCGTAATCTTTCATCTGTGTAAATGGATGCCATATATACTTTTTATCATCCTTTTCAAGCTGCATGTTTATACCTGGTTCATTCATTGTTGTTCTCCCTGCAAACCTGCTTCAAGCATGATGTCTTTTATCATTTGAAGATCATCTTTTGTGTCACTTCCCGACGTTGTCAGATAGTCACCGGTCATAACAGCATCAGCGCCTGCCATAAATATAAGGGCCTGCGTATTGCGTAAATTAATTTGTCGGCCTCCGCAAATCCGTATCCCTTTTGTTGGGTTTAAAAACCTGAACAAGGCTATAATTTTAAATATGTCCATAGGCAGGCGCGGCAGCGCATTTTCAAAAGGGGTATTGGGTATCGGGTTTAGAAAGTTTAAGGGAATGGCATCGACATCCAGGGCTTTTAATGCAAAGGCAAGCTCTACAATCTGCTTGTTTGTCTCTCCAAGGCCGAACAGCCCCCCGCTACATACCTGTAATCCTTCTGCCTTTGCTGCTGTTACCGTATCAACCCTGTCCTGGTATGCATGGGTGGTGCAGATTTCAGAAAAATAGCTTTCTGCGGTTTCAAGGTTATGATGATATCTTTCAAGACCTGCATCTTTTAATTCTTTCGCAGCTTTTCTGGTAAGGGTGCCTAAGGAAGCGCACACGTTCAGGTTGCTAATAGAAGACATTTCAGAAACTGTTTGGCATATCGATTCCCACTCTTTTTTATCCTTAACATCCCTTCCGCTAACCACAATGCTGAATCTGTTTATTCCCAGTGAAGCAGCCTTTTTTGCGCTTTTGATAATTTCATCTTTTCCTTTTAACGGGTATTTATCAATGGCTGTTTTATAATGAGATGACTGGGAACAAAATTTGCAATTTTCACTGCATCGTCCTGATTTTGCATTAATAATGGCGCAAAGGTCTATGGTTGAACCTTTAAATTCATTACGGATCGCGTTTGCAAAACTTAATAAAAAAACAATGTCTTTTTGTTGTTTTATTTCAAGTATCCGGCATGCCTGGTCAAAAGTGATTGGTTTGCCTTTGATAACATTGGATGTCAATTCATCAAGAAATTTAAGCATGGTTATACCTCCCAAGGATTCTGGCTTCGTAAAAAATCCAATTTTTGCGTTGAGCTTTATTGTTCGTCATTGCAGCGCAGGTTAACTACGCCTCATTGCTAATGATTCGCTCGCATTGAATTTTATCGTTGCTGTTGTAGGTTTGATTTTTTACAAGAGAGCCAAAGATAATATAACGTTAACTAATTTTATAAGGGGAATATTTTTTTTAGGGTATTATGTCAACCTATTTTTTATTTATGGTTGACATAAAGAGATAATGGGGTATCATGTTCTGAGTTTATATCCGCTTTCAAGCATGATGATACAAATACAACTTACCAGTAAAAAAAAACCCCCGGAGATTATAAAACTCATCAGCAATGACATTTCAGAAACGCCAAGAAACCCACATCTAAAACCATCAATTAAATAAAAAAAAGGGTTAAAGTAAGATATTTTTACCCAGAAAGGAGACAAGGATGTTATTGAAAAAAAAACGCCGCTTAGAAAAGAAAGCGGCAGAATCACAAAATTCTGAAATGCCGCAATATGGTCCCACTTAACCGCCCATATGGAAGCTATAAGTCCGAGGCCGCCCAGGATTCCACTTCCAATAATACCAAATCCAAATATAACCAAAAAATTATTTGCCGGAAGAACGGCAAATAAACATGAAACTACCCACACCCCAATGCCCACACATAAACCTCTTACTATTGATGATGCGATATATGCCAGGCAAAACTCAAGGCTGGACAATGGTGCAAGTAAAACAAAAGTAATGCTCCCGTTTTGCTTGGACTGAAACAGGCTGGAAGAGCTGTTGGCAAAAGCATTTTGAAGTACTGCCATCATAATAAGACCGGGAATAAGAAATTCGGTATATTCAATACCGCTGTAAATCTCGATATGATCTTTCATTACCGACGCAAAAACCAGCAGGTAAAGGAGTGACGTAATTACCGGAGCTAAAATCGTTTGAACTGACACCTTTAAAAACCGCCAGATTTCTTTTGAAAAAAGAGTGATCATACCATGGGGGTTATACATAATTATTCTCTGTAAGTTTTCTAAAAACCTCTTCAAGGCCGGGCTCAACCGTTTGCAGGTCGACAATATGAATCCCACAAGAGCTAATCGCTGCAAGAACGTCGCTTATTTTGTCTTTTTTTCGGTGCAGTTTTAATTTAAGTGTTCCTCCTGCAGATGAAACAATAAGGTTTTTTATCGATTCGGGAATATCAAACGTATCCTCGGCAGGCTTTATAATTAAAAATCTATATGGATAAAGCTCAAGCAGTGCACTGGTTGTATCTATGGCAATTAGACGACCTTTATCAAGTATGGCAATCTTTTGGCATAAGGACTCTGCTTCTTCAAGATAATGTGTTGTTAAAAGTATAGTACAGCCTTCCTTGTGAAGTTTTCGGGTAAATTGCCAGAGAACCTGGCGCAAACCTACATCAACACCTGCAGTGGGTTCATCTAACACAATAACTTCCGGTTTATGAACCAGGGCTTGGGCAATAAGAACCCTTCTTTTCATGCCTCCGGAAAGTCGATGCAAATTTTCGTTGGTTTTGTCGACAAGATCAAGCGTTTCTATGAGTTCATCAATCCATGGATAATTTTCAGTGCCGTGTCCAAAATAACCGGACTGAAGCCGCAGCATTTCACGCACTGTAAAAAACGAGTCATAAATCAGTTCCTGGGGAACAACCCCTATAGACTGCCTGGCTTTTTTCCACTTGGATCGGACATTGTATCCCATGATGTCAATAGAGCCTCTGGTTGCGCGGGACAGTCCGGCCATAATATTTATCAGGGTAGATTTGCCTGCACCGTTGGGCCCCAGTAAACCGAAATAGGTATTTTGATCTATGTTAAAATTAATATCTTTAAGCGCCTGCAATGAACCAAAATTTTTATTTATATTTGAGATAGTTACCGCAGGGATCATATGCTAACCTGTTTTTTAAAATTATACCGTGCAGAAGATTAAACCACGTTTAACAATTTTTAAATAGTATCCATACTCTTTATTAAGCCGGTTCATCATCACCCCAGTTTTCTTGACAAAAATAGACTTTCTAATATAAGAAATATCCTATCTTGCGTCAAGCTTTGCCTGTTGGAAGTGTTTTAGCAAGCATTTTCAGATATTATTGCTGGAAACCAGCGTCGATTTTTCCCTTGGTTTTTGAAATTTTCTTGAGAAACGACAGCAATTTACTCATATAATAAGGAACTTTTTGATTTATGAATGAAACCAAACCCCAGGCTCAAACATCACGGATACTGATCACCATGGCAGCGTTTGTTATCGTTGTGGCAGGGATGAGTTCAGCTAAAGCGATCCTTGTTCCTTTCCTTTTATCAGCTTTCATTGCTATTATTTGCACACCGTTTCTATTCTGGATGCAAAATAAAGGTCTTCCCAAATGGCTTTCATTATTGATCGTGATACTGGCTGTCCTTTGTATCGGGCTGCTTCTGGGTGGCCTTATTGGGTCATCCGTAAAGAATTTTTCAAAAAACATCCCCATCTATGAAGCCAAACTAAAGCAACAAACCGTTTCAATAATAGCATGGATCAACAAGACAGGACTCGAAACATCGGGTTTTGAACTTGCTGATATGTTTAATCCGAGTGCAGCTATGAAACTTACAGCAGCTTTGCTTAATGCCCTCGGCAATGCGCTTGCCAATGTGTTTTTAATTTTGATGACGGTCATTTTTATTTTGTTAGAAGCTTCAAGTTTCCCTGAAAAACTGATAAAAACAGTAAATAGGCATGAAATGTCCTTGAAGCCTTTTGACGATTTTATAAGTAATGTTAAGCAGTATATGGTTATTAAAACGAGCGTCAGCCTTGCAACCGGAGCGCTTGTAACCATACTTCTGTTTTTCATCGGTGTTGATTACGCTTTACTTTGGGGTGTTTTAGCGTTTATAATGAACTATGTTCCCAATATCGGTTCGATTATCGCGGCAGTTCCGGCAACACTGCTTGCCATGATACAGCTTAATCCTGCGAGTGCATTACTGGTGGCTGCCGGTTATTTTATAATAGACCTGTTGTTGGGCAGCGTTATTGAACCTCGTTTTATGGGTCGCGGCCTGGGGCTTTCTACGCTTGTGGTTTTTCTGTCTCTTATATTCTGGGGATGGATTTTAGGACCTGTAGGCATGCTGTT
>JAGVGX010000164.1 GCA_020056865.1 Desulfobacterales bacterium | reverse complement strand
CCAGTTTTGAGAGTTCAACAACATATCCCGAGGGAAATTTGTCCGGATTATTGTTCACGGCTTTATTGATATCTCTCGTCTCAACTCCATAGATTTGAGCAACATCGCTATCGAGCAGAACACTTTGGCCGCGCAATTCAACAATCAGGTCCTTTAAATTCTCAAATTTTGCTAACGCGCTCATATCAGCTCATCCTTCGACATTCGATGTTCGATGTACCCGTGTAACGGGCCCGATGTTCGCCCTTACCCTCTCGTCACTATTCACTCGTCACTTGTCACTATTCACTCGTTACTATTCACTGTCTCCTGACTACTGGCTTCTGACTACTGATCCCTATCCCCTCGCTTTTCTCCTTCTATATGCCAATACAACACCGGCAGGCATTATTAATACTATTGCCGCGAATATAAATGGGTACTCAACAAAATAAACAACTGGCGCAAGGGCAAATCTTGTTGCTGCCCTTGCAGTGTCATGCCTGCGGATAAAATCTGCAGCAGATGGTGAATATTTGTAATATAAGTTCAAAAACGCCTTGCCCGCAAAATTCGTCAACAAATATTTGTCTCTGAAGTTTTTCAGTACAGCTATATGCATGTCAAGACCTGAGCCATAAGCAGCTGTGGCAATAAAACACCCGCCACCTCCTCCGCCGCCGCCCCCCCCGCCGCCGCCACCGCCACCGCCAAAGGCAGATGTGGTATATTCATACGCTCCCATGTCAGGAGCAGAGCCATTCAGCACCTGAGTACCATCAGACTTTTTATGCAGCCAGATAGATGCGCCATTACTCCACGACATAGGAGAGGCCAAGGTTATTGTATTGGTAGCATAGTTAATGGAGCTGATCTGAACCACATTATCCACTGTGCCTATGGCTATCCAGTCAGCATATAAAATGGACCTCGCCAGATCAGACCCCCATGTCCCGTCCTGAAAATAGCTGGCATCGTTGACAACAAGCGTGGTTGTGCTTGAACCTGCTCCGTTTGCCTGTGCAAGATATGTTCCTTGATTTATAGCGGGAGAAGTAGCCCTTAGTGAAAGATTAGGTTTGACCAGCGTATAGTTTGAGTAAACAGAAGCCCCTAACGGTGTCGATACATCAGGGTCAACAAACAAGGGGTCGGTTTCATCGCCATAAGGGGATGCTTTGCTATAGGGAAAAGACGCATCATAATAATAATAGTTATTTTCGATTGTATTTTCAGCAGCCTGAGTAGCATTCGACACACCTAAAGCTGGATAATACGATGCCCCCGGATACTCATTATATTTTTCTGCCCAATTTGCATAAAGTAGATTATTTTTGATTGCGTTTCCCGTCACTAAACCAGAGTCTCCCAGACCAGGAGTTAAAGGCATACCCGTCCTATAGATGTCATATGCTCTGGTGTCATCCTCATGACTTATTCCATACGAAATTTCATTCCAACCATTGCGATAAAAGGTATTATTATAAATCTTATTATTTGTCCCATATTCTGGAACGCCCGCAACTAAACTTAACCCATACAGTGCATTAGCGAAACTGGAATTGTACCGGAAAATATTATTAGAAGTGGTTATTGTCACACCAGCGCCACTAGCACCACTGTCCAGTAGAGGATGCGGACCACCATATTGCGCACCATACCCAATATTATTATTTTCAAACAACGTGTATCCACCAGAAGAAGAATATGTTGACCCCGCAACGATATAAAATACTCTATACCCGCATACCCCGTTATCTTGTGTGGAACAGGTTGAACCGCTAAACCATCCCTCGTTATGAACATAATTGTTGCGAACGACGTTGTATTTACCAGTTCCTCCCCCAAAAACATGATGACCACCGGAATAAAGGTGATTGTATTCTACAGTGTTGTAATTACTTGCATCATCGTTCGTTGCATTGCAAATACCGAGCTGTAAGGGGACCCCTTCGTCGTGTGTTAGACTATATCCCCCGTAGTTCTTAAATGTGTTGTGATGAATCCAATTATGAGTAGCGTTTTGGTAAATATAAGACCCTCCCCAGTAAACGTCATAAGTGATCTTGTACTGGTCGCCCGTACTCCAATAGTTGTTGGCCCCTCCAATAAGCGGATAACTTGTGTGTGTGACTGTTGTGGCAGTAGATGAAGTGGAAGTTGCGGCGTATGATCCATCAGTAATATTGAAAATTCTCCGATATGCGTATGTATTCACACCACCACCGAGACTCGAATCCTCCAAAACCGTTGAAGAACCTGTTGCCCCAGTATGTGTGCCGGTCTTAATTACATCATTATAGACATCTCTCATGTCTTTGAATGTGCAATAAGAAATTTCATTGTGGTGACCGCCGTTGTATATATAAAGATACGTTCGCAAGTTTGTAAAAATGAGCTTTGTCACTTTAATATAACTTTTTCCGTTGAGATCAACGGCTCTCGATGCGTAGCCTGTAATAGCATTTTCCCCGTAAATAATGGCCTCTTCAGTTCCATAACCACTAAAAGTGATCATGTTATCTGTGGCTGTTCCGCTATTAACAGGGGCGATACCATTGTCAGAAATAGTATATGTTCCTCCTCTGAGATAAACATTATCACCAGCGGCGGCGTTTGTGTTGGCAGTAGCTAAAGTACAAGGAGTAGAAATGTTAGTACAATTAGCCCATGTTGTTCCTCCACCACTTGCAGCGACATAATAAGTTTCAGCGTATGCATACGGTGCAAATAGTAAAACAGCCAGAATGATAATTGACATTACGCTTGCTTTTTTCTGAAGTATCTTTATTTTTTTCATAATGCAATTCCTCACTTTTTAGTGTTAATTATCGTCCAATAGTAGCCACAATGTCAAGAGGTTTACATCGTAGTAGCGAATTGACTCAAATTAAATGTTGCCTGAACTGTATTCTGAAAAGTATCGTTGACTCATAATACATGTTACCGGAACTATACCCCCAAAATGGGGAGTCTTTATTTATCAACGGCATTTGCTGCATAATTTATATTCGAACTACAAAACGCGGTTGATAACTCTGGCAATAATCAAGGATTTCTTTGGTAAATTCGTTAAAAAGTCCTCCATTGTGCATTTGGTGTTGATGAATTCCGTTATGATAACAATTCATTTCAAGCAGCAATGGATCTCCATTGCTATTAACTGTAAAATCAAGGGCAAGCAAACGAGCATAATAGATATTATTGGCTACTTTATTTGCTAGTGCCTTCATTTCATGCATAGCTGGCACCTTCCCTAGCGAGGAAAGCACAATATTATTAACTGACTCATATTTATTACCGTACATGTCAAGCGCATATTTGTTGAGCTTATTTTCCCCGTTTATTGAAAGCCCGAAACCACCCCAGTGATCATGGTCAAGAAAACTGCCTTTAGCACCTATCCAAAGTATAGCATGTAATAAATTTATGGAATCATCTTTTATGGAGCGGTAGACAAATATCTTGATCGTATTGTTACAAGAGGGGTTGAATCGGGAAAAAAAACTGTGCTGAATGATAAATTCCTGGATAATAAAATCTCTACTATAGCTATCTATGAATTCGGGGTTAAGATTAAATTCTCCATTGTTAAATATCCCATTATTATTTTCGAAGACAAGTATGGATTTGCCGCCACCTGTATCAAGGGATGGTTTTAAAATCAATTTCTTGTGTCTGTTCAGGAATGTCATAATATCTTTTCTATCAATCTTTTGGAATTTATCATCGTAGTAAAGTCCGTTTATCCGTCGTAATGCTGTAGCAGGAGTAGGTATCCCGGTCCAATATTTATTATAGAAATTTTTTTCTTTAATTCCATTAATAAGCATGCGGTCATTCAAGCAAGTTTCGATATATAAGTAATCCGGAACAGAAATAAAATTCGGATCCGGCTTACCGTAAACAGAGTAATAAAAATCGAACCATTTTAAATCTGATTTATGAAAGAGAGAATAATTTGCGATAGTCGGAGGATATTCATCAAAAGGATAACGTAAATACCTCCTTTCAGTTTTTAAGCGGGAAATAAAGGTTTTAATATCCCTAATATTATCTATTCTCATGCGTTGAAAAAGAATACGTCTGCTTATTGAGCGAATATAGTTTTCAATTTGCATATTGACCTCTGTATCTCAGATCTTTATTTCGTACCAGCCAAGTAATGATACATGAACTTTACAAATCTTAATTTCCCGTAAAATTCTTTGCCTTTAATTTCTGTCATAATTTCATCCTTTTTAGTAACAGCAGGATTTAGAGGGAATTCAAGCAACTCGGGCCACATGTGCTCTATTAAACAAAGATGTGTATTCTTTTTAGTTAATCTATAATTTATATCCACACTAATGAAACATTCCAATAACTTTCTGCAATTGAATGGCAAAAGCGTTTCAAATACGATATCGTATGAACTGACCGCAAGGGTTGACCAATTGCCTAATCTCATTTCCCAATACAGAAGGTCCAGGATGTTTATTCCCGAATTAACGGTTTGGTTAGCAGATTTCAGCCACTCTCCGATTGCTCGTTCAGCGGTTCGACTTCCCCGCATTCCCACTACAGTTGCCAATGTTTTTTCATTTACCTTAAAATAAGGAGGTAATCGATAAAAGCGTTTTCCCAAGCCCCCTGCTTCTCCTTGTGCCACGACCATTTCTGAACCAATGCTTTCAAAATATTTTAAAAAGGCATATGCGTTTTTGTTGTGCAGGTCCTTTGCTCCCGTGACATTTCTTTTAAATATATTCTGAAAATCGTCATCCACTCTATTCGAATGATGGGCGATATGATGTTTCAATCCGTATCGTTCAAGCAATTTTCTCGGTATTTGAATATCTGGACCATTTTCATCGAGATCGCCATGTGTGTGAGTAAGATAATGAATTTTTTCTTTAAGCATTTTGCATGCTGCCAGTAAAACGCGAGTATCATAACCCGCTGTGACAGTTAGTGCCAGATTATATCTTTTAGAAGCACTTTCAAAAGCCCCTTGTAATAATTTTGATGAATACTCAGCAGCTTTTTCAGGTGATATGGTTTCGAGGCTTTTTACGGGCCAATACCTTTTTACTTCACCGCTTTTAAGATCTAAATAATGATTTGGGGTCAAATGATAAATCTCTTTGTAAAGAGTTATATTTCCCGGATACCAGCGGGCTGCTTCATCTTGAATCAAAGGGAGTTTCGAGAGATCTTTCGCTATATACTGATCTATTCCAAGCCTAAACTCTTCAGCTATAATGGAAGGTTGTGAAGCACACCATATATTTTTTCCCCCATCTGTATAATAAAATATCTGACGATATCCGGCAGCATCATTAAATATCCGCACTTCATCGTTAATTTTTACAATAAATACAAACCTCCCACACATCAAATCAATGTACTGAAATATATCATCAGCTACTGATATTTTTCCTGCTATGCTATTAATAATATTTTGGTTGTCGAAAGAAGGGTTGAACGGGTCAAGAATATATCCTAATAAAACAATTATATTTTCTTTAAATTTTACCTTTAATACATCTAAGTCAGGATGTACACTAAGAATGAATTTATCGTTTATACTTACTTTGTTCCATTTTGGGAAACTTTTTATATAATTAGTACTTAGTATAAATTGTCGACGGAACAAGTACTTCTCATTATCCATAAAGCGATCCTTCCAAAAGGCAAATATAAACATACGGCCTTTTAGTGATTCATCGAAAGCTGATTTAATATCTAATTATTCGTAAATCTTGCTTTATCTGCTCTTTTTCGCCCAATAATAAATGGGGTGAATCTGTTGATCATATAGATGACCGGAATAAGTAATCCGATTTCCAATAAAGTATAAAAAATAGTCATTGGAAAATCTAACTTCGCATGGGAAGGCAGGGTATGAAACAGAAGATATATGAACCCGCTTACAACGAAAGAGAGAACTCCGGCAAGGCCCACAATAATGATCGTATTCTGGCCTATATATGAGACTATTCGCAAATATGGGACCTTTTGAATGATTAAATATGACAAGTAAATACCTGATAAAGCGGCTGCATAAAAGAAGAACATGTTGCCGTAATGATTGTAGTTCATATCCGATTTTCCATTAGCTATGCTTAGAAGTAACACAACTGCGGCAACCAATACGGCTATTGTTAATATTTTCCAGGTTAAAGGGACATTATTTATCTGCACATCATATCTTCTTGTAACATGTCCAGCATAGTAAAAAGTTACCGCTGTCAAAGCAACATCCGCGCTCCATGGCATTCTGAAAGACATGAATGTACTTGTAAAATATCCTAATATTCCGAGTAAAATGACGATGGCGATCCTGACAACACCGCGGGAATAATTATTAATGCACCAATATAATATATCTGTAACGAACAAGCAGGGCAAGAACCAGAGTGCAATATCTAGGGATTTCGCCATGGATCCACGCCAATGCCATAGAACACCCCCAAAAAGGGTAACCATGGATCTATTGCAAGGGCCTGTCCTCTTAGGCTTAGTGAACGAACGACTATTAACCAAAATATAAATGAAAAGAAAGCAAAAACAAAATAAGGGAGAAGAAGTGTCTGGCTTTTCTTAGCGAAAATGGTTTTAAATTTTGAATATTTAGATTGATCAAAAACAAAACCGGAAATAAAGAAAAAAAGAGGTATATGAAAAGAATAAATGACTTGTTCAAGATAAACACTTGCTGTCTTGTGACCAATAAAAACCAGCAAGATAGCGAAGGCTCGAAGCGCATCGAGCCATTCAATGCGTAGCGGTCTGTTATTAGAAATCGTATCGCGCATTACTTTCTCTCTTTAATAGCATTACATGCGGTTCACTAATTTATTTTGGAGCTTTTGTAGCGGTCTGTATCCTATAAAAGTGATTCCAAGCTCCTTCGCTAAGTTTTTCGTATCATCGGAGGTCCACACGTCGTAATCGATTTGCCGAATGGATGAATCGTGCAGCCCCATAAGATTTTGCAGCTCTTTTGTCTGAAAAGCAATGTGTATGTGAATATTATGGACGCCAGATTTTAATGAGCGAAGATGATCGTGATATTTCACTTTTCGGAATTCAAACGATTGATCCTCACCCTCCATCATGTAAATACCTTTCCGCGTATCCGGAAAAACATACCCCTTTCTTCGTAGCGACCACAAGTTATTCTTGACAAATGGCAATTTGAAGATCTTTCTCTTCGGAGCACGCATGGGAAGATTATATTTTTGAGATAATTTTACAACGATAGGAAATAAGACCGTCTGAAATCCGAAGTTCATGTGGTGGTCTAAATGGGTTGGTTTTAATCCCGTATAAAGCACTTTATTGATCTGTGCCTCCAGCTCCCTTTCGATATCTTTTCGTTTTGCATGCATTAGAAGCGTTTCGACAGTTGGCCACATTCTTTCTTCTGGATTATACAAACTGGGGACATCTGTTCTGGGGAGCACCGGTGCCCAGGGATATTTTTCTCCCCATTCACATGTTAAAGTCAAGTGCAGCCCTAAATCGGTTTCGGGGTTGTCTTGCCACAATTTCATGACATGATCAAAATTAGGGCAAGGAACCATAATGCTGCCACTTTTAACAATTCCAAAATTCAAAGCCCTGAAACTTGCTTTCGTCTCATCCTTATGCAGACCAACATCGTCGATGTTGACAACAACGAGAATGTCTTTATTAGAATAACCCAATTGCTCAACAAGTGTTGGGGGAAATATCTTTTTTATCTGACCGATAAAAGACATGGTATTAATGCCTTTCTGTAAATTCTTTTAATTGGGCTTTGTTTCGCGTTTACTTTTGTACTGCTGCTCATTTTCTTTTCAATAAAGATATTGGATAGGAAATAAAATCAATAACAGTTCTATAGCCACCCGGAAATAGCATCCAAACGGTGATATAAAGTAAACAGCCTATAAGAGTTGATATTGCCATTTGCGATACTAAATTGAAACATGATACAAAATCATAGGTTAGATAGAGGGCGCCCCCCATAATAATACTCGCAAGCGTCGGCCTGTATATATTTTTAAGTGTGGAAATCATACTGACAGTAGAACCCTTGAAAACGAAGTACAAGGAAAAAATTAAATTAATGGCTGTAGAGATTGACCATGATGCTGCAATCCCAAGCACCCCCCATCTGATGCACACTATAAAAGCAATAATAGTCGATAAGGACGTGAAAAGACCCCAATAAAAATAACGCTTCACATGACCCGACGACAGCATGATCATTCCATACATCGTGACGATGGGGGATGCAAATAACGAGATGGCAAATAAACGAAAGATAGGAACGGCATCCATCCATTGAGAACCAAGCGTTATATAAACTATTGGGTGCGCATAAATACCAATGTAAACAATAATAGGCATGTATATAAAGGTCAAAACCGCCAGCATTTTCACGAAATAGTTAGAATATTTATCAGGATCATCCTGCAAAGCGCTGAGCGCCGGTAGAGAAACATTCTTCATAGGCTCAAGCAACTGAGTTAAAGGAACAGCAGTCAACTGCCTGGCTCGAGAATAGAGACCGACTGGCACAGCGCCGAAAAATTTGCCAAGTAGAATTGAATCCAAATTATTAGTAAAATAAAAAAGGATGTTATAGCCGGTAATACCGCCTCCGAATTTAAGCAATGACCTTACCCCGGCATTGCGAACAGGTAAACCGGGCCGCCAGGAGCAGAATGACCAAGCCAATACAGTGTAAAGAAAGCTTCTGGCAAGCTCTTTCCAAACGAGTGCCCAATAACCGTACCCTTTCCAGGCCAATGAAATTCCTATAGCAAGACTGAAGCTTGCTGAGAATATTTTTATTAAGGCTTGTTGTTTGAAACGCATCTGGCGCCTGATGAGCGCCTGATGTTGGATAGACAATCCTGAACAGACAAAGTTTGAAGAAAAAGCAATCGTTATCCAGATTAAACGTTGATCATTATAAAACCAGGCAACAGCTTTTGCAGACAGGACAACCAGAATTGTGAAAATAATACAAATACTTAGGTTTATCCAGAAAAGGGTACTCACCTGCTGATGGGTGATCTCCTTGCTCTGGATAATTGCATCACCAAGACCTATGTCCTGAAATCTCTCAATGAGAACAGTTAGCGCGGTCACCATACCGATTAATCCGAAATGTTCGGGAGTTAGCATTCGTGCCAGAACCACTGTCGTAGCTAAACCCAAAAAAAAGAGGATTATCTGGCTTGCCGTAGTGATCATTCCGCCCCGGATCACCCGTTGCCTCAAGTCCCTTTTGAGTTGCTCCGTGCTAAAAAAAGATGAGTAATATTT
>JAGVGX010000159.1 GCA_020056865.1 Desulfobacterales bacterium | reverse complement strand
CTCATGGGGTATGAGCATAGGTAGAAAAAACAAAAAAACCGCCCCAGGGTGTAACTTAATTTTTCGAAAAAATTGTCTTGACAAATGGGTCCACCTCAAAGACTTTATGCCAAACCTTTAATTCTTTATAGTTTTTAAGCATTTCTCTCGAACCCTCGAACCCTTGACTCCTTGAACCCTCTCCAGATTATCAACTAATCTGGAGATGATCCATGTATTTTAACTACCAGAGCGCTTCGTTCACGCAACATATCTTACTAATTTCTCATGGTGCGCCCGGTGGTTGAAAACCGGATAAAGCACCTCAGAAAATGGCCTCATGTAAGGTTGATATGCAACTTTATTGTCAGCCATTAACCAGTTTGTTGAATAATTTGTCAGAATTTTTACCTCAAATTTTCTGAAAACTTGACAGAAATCTTAAAGTCGTAAGTATGTCCAGTTTTTCAAACCTCTCATAGGAAGCAACTGTTTTGAGTTTTGTGTTTTGGAACCGAGAAGGGTTTGCTTTGGGTGATGCATAAGCGTGCGTAGTTACCGATTTTACGTCAAGGCTGAAATCGGTAAATTTAGTATATCCATAAGGAGAAAAGGAGAAGAAACTCGACTGCAAGAGCGATTAAAAATATCCCGATATTCCGGGATTCTCTATCCATCTCAACGTGGTTCATGTCATAGAAAACTGCTTCTAGCTTGATCAGGAGGTTGGGATTGGAAATTATAAGAATAGTTTATAAATTGATCCGATAAATGATTATGCGGTATAAATCCATTTTACCCGCCTTTCCGACAGAATAACAAGCTGACTTCCAAAATCTTCAAAAGAATGATTACTAAGAAATGGCAAAAGAATATTTATAATATTACCAGATGTTGCGGGGTTGACTTTCAGGCGAATAACGCCGGGATGTCTGCTAAGAGGAAGAATAACCCAATCGCCGAAATGTTCATCAAGAGTTATAAGAATCCGGTTTTCTTCAATTGCTTTCTCTAATATCTGTCGATCATCCGCCCTGGACTGACCAACTTCGGAAGAACGTAAAACATCGTAACCTTCGTTGCGCAAAGCAATGGCCACATCCAGGCGTAACATTTGATCAAGATAAAGCTTGTAGTATTCAGGCATGAGCTGCTCTGTATTCCGTATGATCAAGAGATGCTTTTGCGTAAAGTAATGCGGCTTGAATATCTTCCCGTTTTAATTCCGGATATCCCGAAAGTAATGTTTCTAAAGTCTCACCTTCGGCAATCTGCTCCAGAATCACAGAGACCGGTATCCTTGTTCCTCTTATAACAGGTTTCCCATTGCAAACTCTCGGATCAAGTTCAATCCTGTCTAATCTGGTCTTCATAACAATCACCTTTCATGATTACTATTTATTCTTTAATATTTTGTGAGCATTTTACATCAACCGGCAGACATTTGCAATAGTGTGCTTTTAAAAATACCGACTCTTGGTCAGCAAATAAATAGTTACCGATTTTACGTCAAGGCTAAAATCGGTAATTCGGAAGTGAGGAATAGTTACCGATTTTACGTCAAGGCTGAAATCGGTAACTGTAATGTTTGGAGCACTAACATAAACAAGATCCCCATAGCAGGAATCAATTTCAGGATTTTCAAACACCTTGGCCACTCTTTCCAGCACACTCGTATCGGCATAAAAATCATCGGCATTCAGAATCCCGATCACATCACCCGAAGCCAGCGCAAGACCCTTGTTCATGGCATCATAAATGCCGTTATCAGGTTCCGAAATTACGCGAGAAAGACTGTTGCGATGTTTTTCTATGATCTCAAGCGTGCCGTCAGTGGACCCGCCGTCTATAATGATATGCTCCCTCTTTCCGGCAGGATAAGTCTGCCTTTTAACGCTTTCAATGCAGCTGCAAAGTGTGGAAGCGCCGTTCTGACAGCAGTGATAATTGAAAAACTAAGCATCCGGCCTTTCAGACGTTAGTTACCGATTTCGGCCTTTCGAAGAAAAACCGTTAACCGAAGATAGACAACTGGTAGCCTCATTGTTTTACTTAAAAAGAATCAAGAGACGCGCAATTGATAGGCGAATTCTTTTGCAGAGGATTTTTTCTTTTCAATTTCCCTTATTTCAGGAAGAACGTTTTCTTCAAAGTACTTTGCATATTCCGTCAATTTTTTGGAATCCCGTTTCAATATTTTCGCTTTTTCCTCAAAGCAATACTGAACTTTTATTGCCTGGTTCATGCGTACCTCCTCAGGTTGTTTTTAAAAACAAACAGGGATTTCTTTGGCACTTTTCCATAAGTTCCACAATCGGTTGGCGATGAACGCTTCCCTGTTCGTTATTTTGGAAAATATCCGCCAATTTTTTTACTGCCCCTAAATTCAATTTTTTGCTGATGCCGGAGTAGCGCAATCCATCGTTCCACTGTTCGGCGGGAAACGTTCAGATGTTCTTTCAGTTTACTGATATTAACCCCAGGATTTTGTTCGATAAGGGTTAACAAGGTATTTTCATTCTCAGATAATCCGCCATTTATTCCGCCACTTAATCCGCCGCTCGCGTCTGAGCCCTCCGCAAATAAAGGCACCTCAACCACAAATAAATCTTCTTCGCGGAAAACAGGAACTGTTCCTGCATAGGGTTTCAGGTAGCGAAAGACATTGCTGATACCGGTCCCCAGATCCTACGCCCTGGCCAACTGCACAAAAAATTTGGCAATGTTTGGATTTTTAGGAAACGGTTCGAAATTGCCGGGCTGCAGATTGCCGAATAAATGTGGTTTATTGGCGTTTCTGGTTTCCACTCTGTCTGCGTATATAATAAATGTGGCCGGATGCGCATTGGTATATTCACGGTGTATCAGGAAATTGGCAATGATTTCCCTGAATATTTTTTCGCGTAATGAAACGCGGCTGTCGCTCTCCATATAAAATTTATCAGGCAGGTGTTTTGCCACAAAGTTCATCAGAATTTCATATGCGGCAATAAGATTGCACCGTATATTCTCTCGATCATCATAACGATACAGATCGGTACGCCTAAGCAGAGCATCAACTTTAAAGTGAGGCAAAGCGCTTTGAATGGTTTCTTCTTTTCCAAAAAGCATTAAAGCGGCAAGTGTAAAACCCTCCTGACCCGTTGTAACATCGGTGCGATATAAACCTGCCGCTCGAAAAAACTCTTTATCTGGAAGAATAACCCATGGGTGATTAGTCCCTTAATTGTAAAGTTCTTGCAAAAATGGCAAAAGAATTTATCGGCAAGCGGTTCTGAGTCTTGCCAGTTCAGGGATTACGAACATCTCCCTG
>JAGVGX010000252.1 GCA_020056865.1 Desulfobacterales bacterium | reverse complement strand
TGAATAGATAATTAGCCCCTTCAGGGGCTTTCCCTAAAAGACAATGCCTCCTTCGAGGAGGCTTCATCAAACCACGTCCTACGGGCGTGGTAGGTGATTGAGACTTTTTCCTGATGCTGCTTATGGCAGTATATTGCAAGCAGCAGATAAGTGATCAAACCCACAAGGACTTGAACCATCAGCCCATGCTCACTTCTTGCAATCAGATGGTATACATTCAAATGCCTTTCCCACCAGGCAAAGAAACTTTCAATGTCCCATCTGAGTTTATAGTCGGTTGCTATTTGTTCGGCAAACAGATCAAATCGGTTTGTAGCAATCCAGTATTCGACTCCGTCGATAACGTATGCAACAACCTGTATCATCGCACAGGTAGCGAGGCTAAATAATTCATGAAAAGATAATGCAAGATTTTATCATACGGGCTTAATGTGTGTTTCATCGTTAACTCCTTGTAATTATTTATCGTTACAAAGCGCGCCGCGAAATTTTATTTAAATGTCAAGAAAAAAGCGAACGTAACGCATCTTTTTTTGGGATTAATATGCAATTTCCTTGCCGAAATTAGTAATAAAAATTGGTAAAAATTGTAAAAAAGGATGAAATAATGAGAAGAAAAATACCTGAATTTTCACAGCAACAATGGTGCTTTCTTGCTTTGCTGGAAGCTTTTGAATCCCCTATAACAATACACCTTGCAGGATATTTTGTACCATTACCGCCTGGGCCATTGTTTGATTTGATTAATAAATCAAAAAAACTTGGTTGGCTGATTCAAAAAGACGAAGAAACATTCTCATTATGCAAACAGTTACCCGCTACGGTGAAAGACATATTGTTAAAAATAAATACTCCAGACCATGTTTCTTCGATCATCAACACCGCTCAAACTCTTCGAAAAGATGGAAAAATTGAATCCCATTTGGTTATACGTTTAATGGGAAAAGCAGGATTACGAAAAAGGGCGGTCGAACAAATATTAAAAGATGCAAAACACAATTTAAACATCGGGGACCAAAAAAAAGCATGGATACTTTTTAAGAAATCTGCCGATTGGCTGATTGAAACCCTGGATAACTATGATAATATGTATCTATTTTTATCAACAGTTATACAACTATCCAACCTTTCTTTTCTGCTGACCAAAGAATTAACTTCTTTGGAACGATTTCTCAACAAATCGCATGAGGTTGCAAAAAATATGGGTGATCGGCGCTCCCACGCCTTGATCAATTTACATCTTGGAAGACTTTATTACTTTTCCGGTCGTCGGTTAGACGCAATGACCGCATTGGCTATTGGCCTTAACGAAGTGGAACAACTGGGAGATGATGATATCTTGGATCAATCATCGGAATTTTTGGGATTATTTTATTTCATGCAGGGATTGTTTAAAGATGCGTTGCCGCATTATGAACGGTCTGCAAATTTATACATGAAACAAAAGGAAGGGATCTTAATTAATACAATGGCGCCTTTGTTTTTAGGTTACTGCTTAGCATATCTTGGTGATTTTCATCGTGCTGTTGGAAGCTTGGATTGTCATTTTCGAATAGCAAAACAACGTAGGGATTATACGCTGGCTACAAACCTACGATTTGCTTTAAGTTCATTATTGTTCTTAATAAAAAAAGATAAAGAAGCGATCTTTCATTTAAATGTCGCTCTCAGAGAGACTGAAAAAAGTCAAAATGATTTTGCATTTCACCTCGCAATGCCGGCCTTGATCTTTAAATGTATGAAAATTGACGGCAATGCCTCAGAAGCATATATGATCATGAGTCGGTCATTTAAAATTGCCGCTTCAACAGGCTATACCCGTCAATTCGCATCTCCATGGATTCTGGAATTTATCCATGAGTTTGAACAGCTCGGTTTTGAACCTATTCCTGATTTCCAATTTCAAGAAGTCAAAAAAAGAGCAATCAGTGAAAACAACATCCATTTACAGGGAGTTTCCATTCGACTGGAAACACAGCAAAAGCTAAGTCAAAAAGTCCCAAAAGATGAAATAATAGCCGACTTGAAAATTAGTGAAAATTATTTGGAACAATCAGGAGATATTGTACAACTTTCAAAAACCCTTATTGAAAAAGGTCGCATTGAACTTTCTATAGGGAACAAAAAAGAAGGCTACCTGCAAATAAACAAAGCATGGACTGCACTGGGAGGTTATGCGGATATTTATTTTCCAGAAGACTTACAACACCTAATATATCCAAACCGTCATGGTCGGGGCCCATTTGACAATCCCATAGAACCTCTTGACCGATTTATTGAATTTACTGAATCCATATTTCCGATTTACAAGCAGGGTGAAATTCTTTCCAGGGTTGTTATAGCAACCAATCGTTTTTTTGGGGCGGAACGGGGTGGCTTATTTTGGTTTCGTAAAGGAGAAATAACACCAACCCCTGAGTTGCGCGCATCTTGCAATTTAAGCACCTCCTATGTGAAAACGACTAATTTCAAACCCAACCTCGATTTAATTTTAAAAGCATTTAAACAAAAATCCCCGATTATTAAACGCGATATTGCAGACCATTCATCTCCGTCAGGCAGATCGATTAAGGCGATTTTATGTCTTCCGATAGAGGTGAGAGGAAAATTTAGAGCTGTTTTATATCATGATAATTCTTATTTAAATGATTGCTTTGATTTTTTAGATGAATCGACATTATCAAAGATGGTGAGGCATATCAGCAATCAAATTGATAGAGTCTATGAATATTTCCAGATGAGGGAAGATCGTAACTGCTTGATTGGGGGACGAGAATTAAACGATGAACAACTGGAAGAAAAGGGTATGGTTTATGAGTGTCCGATGATGGAAGATTTAATAAGGCAAGTGGATACCGCTGCCCGTTCTAATGCGAATATCCTTCTCTTGGGTGAAACCGGTGTCGGGAAAGAAGTCATCGCAAGAAGAATTCATGCAGAGAGTTCCCGTTATAAGAATTCGTTTATTATTGTTGATGCAACATCAATCCCCGAAAACCTCTTCGAAAGTGAGCTCTTTGGCCATGAAAAAGGGGCATTTACTGGTGCGGACCGACAAAAAAGAGGAAGACTTGAGTTGGCAAACAAGGGAACCCTTTTCATCGATGAAATCGGCGAACTCCCGAATTCGATTCAGGTTAAATTTCTAAGGGCCATTCAGAACCGTGAATTCTATAGAGTAGGCGGTAATAAGATACAGCAATCAGACTTTCGTTTGATTGCTGCAACAAACAGAAATTTAGCCGAAGAGGTGGCTGCTGGGAGATTTCGACAAGATCTCTTTTACCGGTTGAATGTTGTTCCTTTTATGCTACCGCCGCTAAGAGAACGAACTGAAGATATCATGCTTATTGCCCAACACTTTCTAAAAAAGTTTAGTCAAAAATACAACCGAAATGGACTATCCCTTGACATCGAAAGCCAGAATATACTGAAAAACTATAACTGGCCAGGCAATGTGAGGGAACTTGAAAATATCATGGAAAGATCTATATTGCTTTCATCAAGCGATAAACTAAAAATTGATTTATCATCAAGAATACAAAATAATTTAGAACATCCCTTTGCGGACTTGCCTTCGCTTCAAGAGATGGAACGAAGATATATCCAATATGTGTTAAATAAAAAAGAGGGAAAGCTTAGCGGGCCAGAAAGTGCTAGTGAAATACTTGGTTTAAACAGAGCCACCCTTTATTCGCGGATGAAGAAGCTGGGAATGAAGTGACCATGAGTTCCCATGTTATATGGCTTTTAGCCCATCGAGAATATAGTGGACCCCAAATTCCGGACAATAGTTTAAGATAGTAACCTGCTATAAAAAGGAGCAGGTCATGAGCGAAAAAAGTCGCAAGAATTTCAGCAGTCAGTTCAAAGCCAAGGTCGCGATTGATGCGATCAAAGGGGTTAAGACGGTAAATGAAATTGCCCAGGAATTTGGTGTGCATCCGACGCAAGTGGGGCATTGGAAGAAAGTGTTGCAGGAACAGGCTCCGGTCATATTTGACTCTGTGCGCGGCCCCAAGCCTGCAGACCCATCCTCAAGTCCCGAGCGTCTTTACTCTGAAATCGGGCGGTATCGACAGTGGTCGTCTTGATTTTGAGGTTATGGAACAAATGCCTGTCCCGGCGGCCTATGCAATGCTTCATTGGACACTTGACACTTCGGAACTGGATGGATACGGATTTCCTTTTGACTGCCTACATTTTATCTTTTATCAAAGGTTAGGGGTATTGCACGGTGAATTCAACTCGAAGTACACCACTTTAAGATAACCGTAAGACATAACAGGGGATCTGGTAGTATAAGAAGCACGACCGATCTTATACCCGGAAGGA
>JAGVGX010000223.1 GCA_020056865.1 Desulfobacterales bacterium | reverse complement strand
GATTGGTTATGTGAAAAAATGTATAAATTATTTAGGGTTAGCAAACTTCAAAATATCGTTGATTCTTTTGAGTGCTTTAGCTTCAGAGGCGTATTGTTGAAAATTATCTCCACAAGGATATTCTTCACTAAAATATTTTATATCACAGCCGCCCTTACAATACTCTTTCCATGCTTTTTTAAATCTTCTTTTGTTTATGCAACCGAGCTGGTCGTAAAACATGAAAAATGCCTTCTGGTGTCGCCCGATGGCATCAAAAAGAACATCGCAACTTCTTCGGGTGACGTTAATACTGGCCCTATCAACGATAAACGGTTTGTCAAGAAATTCAACTTCAGGCCAGAAGGCAAGCCTAAATTGTTCGGCAGCGATATTGAATCGGGTCCGCGTTTCCCTGTCTCTGGTGAGAAGATGTCCAATCGCCACTCCAGCGAGTCCCGTAATGATTGGTATGATTGTTTCGGTCATGATGTTCGTAGCCTTGCGCTGTATTTTTTTATAGGGATGGCAGTTGCCATATTATGTAATAAAATTAGATGGTGGTTATTTTAATCACACATAACGCTCCGCATAACCGGCTGGCAATGGAGCGCAGCGGAATTGCCAGTCCGTGTTGATGCGGTTGTTAGGGGTTTTGTTTCTTTTCAAATTGAAGTTGCATGGCCTCCTGAATCCGTTTGCGTATACCATCTATAGCTTTCTGTCGTGATAGGCGACTATGTGAACCTATACCCACCTCAACGGCGAGTGCGACAATATCCTCAGTGCTGAGTTCACTGATATTTGTTGAATAAGCACTATCACCACCAGCCTTTGTGTGGTTAACCAAACCTTCAAAAATGGCATTTAATTCTTGGGGAGTTTTTAAGGAATGTATCCTGTCATTTCTTTTCTTTTCCTTTGACTGTTTTTTCTTGCTCGAATAATTAGGAAATGCAGCTTTCAATCGGCGTTCAATACGGCTTAGCGCAGCAGAAGCCGTCTGTATGTCTCGACGAAGGAGGTTAATCTCCTCTGCAACACGCTTCAACTCATCTGTTGGTTCTGTAAATTCGTTATTCATTTAGAAAATTCGTTATTCCTTTCCAAAGATTCTTAAAATCGTTGACAAATTCGGATGGCACACCTCCTGAAGTGACTGCTCTCTTGATAGCTACTCTGTCATAAATTGGTGTGTCAAGACATTTCACTTTCAGCCCGGCTTGTGATGCTGCCTGAGAACAGACCCGCTGAACTTGGCTCCAATAAAACTGTGATTCCTTTGTCATGCTGCCAGCATACGGTTTCGCTTTGTTCATGAATACGGCAATTTTGGGTATTGGAAAAGGCTCTATGCGCAATTGCAATGTATTCAAAATCAGGGGAACGCCTTTCACCGCATAAAAATCTGGATTTACAGGGATCAAGATCAAATCGCAGACTGAAAGAATGGAAAAAGATAGAAGTGTAAATGACGGGGGACAGTCGAAGAGAGCATAGTCGTAGTCTGGAACATTCCTTGACCAAGTAATTTTACCAAGAATGTCCCGAATGAATCCCTGCATCTTCTCACGGTCGAATACATCCAACTCAAGCCAATAAAGGTCTTCAACAGACGGAACGAAGTGATACCTATCTGTAATTTGATAAATAAAATCGTAGCTTATGCCAAACTCGAAACCGGGCTTTCCTGTGTAGGCTTCAATAGCCTTGAAAATGGTCTTGCCCTTCTTTTCTGAGCGCTCGGACCAATCGCTGAATTTGCGAAATAGACTTCCGTCTTCATTAAGCGTTATCGCTTGGGTCAGAGACATCTGAGCGTCCAAATCAAAAAGAAGGACATTGGAATTCCCATAGGTTGAGATAAGGTCTCCTAAACACCATGTGACAGTTGTCTTCCCGACACCGCCCTTAAAGTTGATGGTTGCTATGGTTTTTGGTGGCCGTTTATCATTCATTTCTTCCTCCCCCTAACGACAAGGGTAACTTGCGGCGGTCTTTAGCCGTCAAGTTGACCCGCTGGTTATAAAATATTTATGAGGCAATAATAATGAATCCCTTATATGATGAATGGTTTAAGTTTTTCGGTTTTCAGCGTGATGTCAGATTACAACATCATGCTTTATATCTTACACTAATTGAGAAAAATATCATTGATGCTGAAACATATAAAAAACATTGGCAAGCTTTAATGGAAAAAGACTTGCAACATATTAGAAAGAACTTGGAGCGAAAAACCAAGAACAAGAGAGACAAGTCCAATTTTCATTTTGGTGTATTTGCTTTTTTCAAAAGATTGATATCCGGGTGATTCATGGACGAGATCATAATCGCCGCTTATAGGTGCGTTACCTATATCGGCTTTATCAAACTTATTACCCTTAAATTGCTTTACTACTTCAGAGGACACAAAGAACGCTCCTATTATGTCGCATATCAATCCGATGGAGTTTGTAATTAGGTAAAGATTCGATGAACACATTTTTATATTTTCTCTTTTTATAACCATTGATTATCAGGTCAAATTGCCCTGATAAGTTGATATTAAGGGTGTTTTCGGGCAAAATTGCCCTGAGTCAATATCAAGCTTGATTTTTTATG
>JAGVGX010000154.1 GCA_020056865.1 Desulfobacterales bacterium | reverse complement strand
GGGAGCATCCCGTCTGAACAACAAGGACATCATTTTTAATTAACTCTTTAACCAGTTCAACATGTACCCAGTCTTGCTTAACTCGTGGATTTGTACAACCGACAACGCCTGCAACCCCTCGGATTCTACCGTTTATAATGTTATCATTCAAAGGCGTATATGAAGATCTGAACGTACCACCCAGCATGTAGTTGATATATTCGTGGGAAAAGCCATGTATACCGGTAGTTTTTATATTAGGAATTTCTATAGGCAATTCACGATTCTTAAACCTCACGATCGCCATTTCAACTATAGAATCCGTACAATTACGAGGGGAATGCTCTTCAAACTCAATGTGTTCAGCTCCTTCAATGCGACAACTTGGATTTGTTGTAAAAATTTTTGTCCCGTAACATGATGCAACCTTAACCAGGCCTTGTTTTATACATTGAACATCCACAGCCATGGCATCAACCGCACCTGTAACCAGAACAGCTTCCGTTGACATGAAATTGCCTGCATGTGGTATTCCGTGCCTGCCAAGCATCTCAGCGCCGGAACAACACATCCCAACCAGGTTAATGCCTTGGGCTCCTGCATCCTTTGCGGACTGCAAAAGCTTGGGGTCATTAACCGCAGCAATCATCGATTCAAACAGATTCGGTTCATGACCGTGTATGATAATGTTGACCTGCTTTTCATCAAGACATCCCATGTTCACATCAGCCTGGGTTGGTGTTGGCGTCCCAAAAAGAATGTCGGAAATCTCAGTTGCCATCATAGAACCACCCCATCCATCTGCAAGTGCCGTACGACTTAACTGTTGGGTTATATTTTCGTAGTGCTGGTCAACACCCATATGCGTCCTGTGCATAAGATCCATAATTTCTCTCATAGCGCCACGAGGAACCAGGCCATGCTTTCTCCATGTTTCAAGGGTTTTTTCAGGCGCTCTTTTTACAAAAGGAATTTCACCTTCAATCTGGGTATAGGTCTTTTCAAATTCATGATACAGATCCATAGCCATTTCCTGAATAGATTTTCCTTTAACATCAAGACCCAGTTCAATAGCTACGTTCTCCAGCTTTATAGGATCTTTTATGGAATAATTTTTATTCTGGCCAGTAACCACACCCCTAAACAAATTAAGCATATTCATACCATGATCTGTATGCGCTGCTGCACCACATGCAATCATCCGCCCAAAATTTCTTGACTGAATCGTATCGATTGTCGCCCCACAAACACCTTCTTTTGCATAGGGATCCCTGGAATTTAACCGGCATGGCCCCATGGAACAATGTTTACAGCAGGCAGACTCTGCACCAATAGGACAAGGCTTCATGGACGCAGCACGATGAAAAGCGGTTTCAACGCCGTCTCTTTCAGCCTTCCGAAGCATTTGCGCTGTTGCTTCACATATGGTAACGTCTTTTGTTACTAAACCTTTACTTTTTTCATCTTTCTTTTTTTCACTGGCCATTTTATCCCCCTTTGTCATAAATGAACCTGAACGACACCTCAATAAACAGGTAGTCTTTCAGCATTTAAAAAGCACAAAAAAACTATTCCTTTTATTTAGTCCCCCTGTTTTGCCATAAAATCATCATATAATGTTTCAAGCTTAAGCTTATGGTCGGCTTCCTCCTGAGCCAGTATTTTAAATACCGTTACAAGCTCTTTTTTTTCTACTTTTACAATAAGTTCATTGTACAATTTTAAAGATTTTTCTTCCCTTTTCATCGCAAGCCTTAAAAGTTCCACATAGGACATACGCTTGTCATAAGCAACATCCACAATATAGTCACTTCGTTTTAAATCCGGAATCCATGTAAACTTGTAATCACCTGTTTTTAAATCGTTTCTTTTCAAACTCTCCAGTTTGGCCTGATGTTTTAATTCTTCTTTGGCAAAACCCAATAATGTTTCTTTTACTGAAGGAAACGGTGCTTGTTCTGCAATATGTTCATAAAATTTAACAGCCTGTTTCTCTTTTTCAATGGCGAAATCAACAACTGCTTCAAAAGATTTAAAATCCATTATTGTTCTCCTTAAAATATTTAAAAAGGTATCAGATGCTATCTGGCTTACCGTGCAGGCGATCAACCGCCCATTAGAATAGAAAGTCATTTTGGAATTATCTTCCAATAGATAGTTATAATCAGATTTTACCATATCATATCCGAAAAGTTTTGCTATCCATGCCGAAAGACCTCGATGGGCAGTATATTCAGATTGCATAAATGGAATAATAAGATACAAATACTCTCGGACAAGATCAGGAAAACATTCAGCCAGCCTACCGATACCCCAAAGTACTCCTTCCTGAAGATGTTTGTTATCCAGATAATTCCCGTTTTGCATTAAATATGAAACAAGGATGCGATGATATTCATAAGCCATGTGCTTGTTTCTCGCCATAATTTCTCCCATGGCTTCCGGAGAACCCCAGCCAATACCTCCGGATTCATCATTTAAATTCCACATAAGGCGCCGCATAACCACCCGGGCAGATTCCATATCATTTAGAGCAAGATCTGAAACAACAATCCCTGCAGCCGTAATCGCCCGCCATCTGACCAATTGGTCTTTATTATAAAAAAAGGAAAGAAGATAACTCACCATTCGTTTGGGTTGATAACGGCACATATCTTTCAGTTCTGATTCAAAATCATTGCCGGAAAGCAGTGCTAAAATTATTTTTTTAAGTCTTCTGCCTTTCATGCGATATTATGTGGAAAGGTTATCCTTAAATATGCATTAAAATTCTTCCCAATCAATGCAATTGGCAGGACAGTTTTTAATTGCTTCGCTTACCTCTGGTTCCGGATAATATTTCAGCTCAATGACTTCAATAAACCCTACCTCATTTTCCCTAAAGACTGCTGGGCATATATCTGTACAAATCCCACACAAAATACATTCGCTAATCTCAACAACAGGAATTTTCATATCATTCATTTTGCATCCCATTCATATCCATTGCACTATGAAGGGAATGTCAGCATGTATTACTGGTTTTTTATACTGACCTTTAGGCACCATAATTTTTAAACTCATTGAAAGAAGCATTATGTTTAAAAAACACTTCTTTGCATAAAACACGATCTTTTCTCCTACTTGGTAAGCGCAAGCAATTTTCCACTTTTATTCTTCTTTTTCAAAATCTTCTTTGGTCGCACCACATATGGGACATTCCCAATCTTCAGGAACATCTTCCCACCGGGTTCCGGGGTCAACACCACTGTCAGGATCACCTTCAGCAGGATCATAAACATAACCGCAAACTGTACACACATATTTATCCATTGATTATCCCTCCTTAAGTTATTGCGTTTAAAAAATGCCAAGCAGAACATCACTGCCCAGCTGTTTACTTCAAACATACGCTGCCATATTCCCTAATATTTTTTTTAAAAACCGCTATCGAATTTCCTTCCTGCACACACAATCTGTATCTCCACATGAATCACAGACATATGTTTCGGATGTCCCGTCTTTATTTCTTTTTTTATGAACTAACGCCCATATAACAAAAACAACACCCAACAACAGCGTTGTAGAAATAAACATTTTAAGCATATATATCTCCTGAAAACATCCAAATATAAAATTAATGTAACATAAAATTAAAACCAATTAAGATAAATGCTACATAATGTGTTTTACATAATCATATGCAGCCAGTCCTGCTTTAGCACCTTCACCTGCAGCGATAATCACCTGTTTAAAAGGAACGCTGGTAACATCGCCGCAAGCAAAAACTCCTGGCACACTTGTTCGGCACATATGATCAATTTCAATTTCACCACGTTTGTTAATTGCCAGCTTGCCTTGAAATATCTCGGAATTGGGAGTAAGCCCTATCTCTACAAAAACATGCGTAACATCAATTTCTTTTATTTCGCCGGTTTCAAGAGACTTGATTTGCAACCCCTGAACCTGATTTTTCCCGACAATTTGCTGTGTGTCACAATTCTCGTAAATAGTTACATTGGGTAATTCTTTTACTTTTTTTTGAGTGATCTGAGCCCCTGTAAGTAGCGATCGGGAAATCAGATAAATATTCTTTGCAATCTTGTTAAAATAAAG
>JAGVGX010000054.1 GCA_020056865.1 Desulfobacterales bacterium | reverse complement strand
CATCGTTATAGATTGACCTTGCCTAAAGGTTTTATTATTTACATTAGAGTATCAGGATTTGTTTTACGCATAACGTTAATAAATTAGGGAGGGAAAAGCTTTGGCACAAGGAAGAGTAAAATGGTTTAGTGACAAAAAAGGATTTGGTTTTATTGAGCAGGAAGAAGGAGATGACATATTTGTTCACTTTTCTGCCATAACGATGTCGGGGTTCAAAACCCTTGCTGAGGGTGACAGGGTTTCGTTCGATATAGAAGAAGGGGAACGCGGACCTTCCGCCAAAAATGTAACAAAACTATAACATCGCTGCAATGATATGATGGACACCTCTGAATACATATATTTGAGGTGTCCTTTATTTTTTTTAGGCTGTATAAGAACGTTGCATTTTTGTTAAGAAACTACAAAGCCGGATTCATTCTTTATAGCTTTCATAACTTTGAGCAATAACCTTTCTCGGCTTGACACCATCGGAAGGACCGACAACACCTTCTTTTTCCATTGTTTCGACGATTCTTGCAGCCCTGTTATAACCAATACGAAGCTGCCTTTGTACCATTGATATAGATGCCTGGCCTGTTCTGGTAACCAGATCGACAGCAGCATCATACTTTTCATCGTATTGTTCCGTATCAGGATCGCTTGTTGTTTCATTTGCAATTGCTGTCATCACTTCTTTATTGTAGGTTGGTGCTTTTTGTTTTTTTATAAAATCTGTAATTCTCGTTATTTCTTCTTCAGAAATATATGCACCATGAATGCGCTGCAGCTTGGCTGTCCCTGGAGGCAACAGCAGCATATCTCCATTTCCGAGAAGGTTTTCAGCACCAATTGAATCAATAATTGTCCTTGAATCTGTTCGAGAAGTAACCTGAAAAGTTAATCTTGTAGGAAAATTAGCCTTGATAACTCCTGTCAATACATCAACGGAAGGGCGCTGAGTCGCAAGTATGAGATGAATACCTGAGGCTCTGGCCATCTGGGAAAGACGTGTTAATGCGACTTCAACATCTCTGGATGCCGTCATCATAAGATCTGCAAGTTCATCTATAATGATGACGATATATGGCAACTTTTCAATTGAAACGTCGTTATTTTTTTCTTTTTCATCTTTTTTTTCTTTTTCAGATAGACTATTTATCTTTTTATTGTATTGTTTAATATTTCGAGCATTTCTTTCAGTTAATTTTTCATATCTTCTTTCCATCTCCCCTACAGCCCAGAAAAGTGCATTGGTCGCTTTCTTTACATCCGTAACAACAGGTGTAATAAGATGAGGAATTCCATTGTAGATTGAAAGTTCTATTCTTTTAGGATCAATCATTATCAGCTTTACATCATCTGGATTTGACTGAAAAAGCAGGCTGCAGATCATCGCATTTAATCCAATACTCTTACCGGTTCCGGTTGCACCGGCGATTAAAAGATGCGGCATTGCAGCCAGATCCACGACTACCGGATTACCAACAATATCTTTTCCCAAACACAGCGCAAGCCCTGAGGCTGCTCTTTTAAATTCTTTTGAAACAACAATTTCTTTAAGCCTTACAATATGTCTTGAAGGATTAGGGATCTCAATGCCTATGACTGATTTGCCTGGTATTGGGGCAACAATCCTGATACTTGTTGCACGAAGCGCAAGGGCCAAATCATCACTAAGATTTACAATTTTATTAATCTTTACGCCAGGAGCAGGCTCATACTCAAAGGTGGTAATAACCGGCCCAGGAGAAACAGCCACCACTTTGCCCCTAACGTTAAAATCTTCCAGTTTTTTTTCAAGAAGCTTTGACTGCATCATCAGATTCTCATCATTAACAGACGACAACCTTTCTTCAGGATTATCCAGCAAGTTTTCAGAAGGTCTTTTGAATCCTTCTTCGTTCATGAACTCAAATACTTCCTGTCTCGGTGCAGGGTCAGTCGCGATATGCTTTGATTCTGCTGTTTTAATTTTAATCTTCAAATCATTATTGGCAGTTTGCTCCATCTTTTTTTTTCTCTTACCGACCTTCTTTCTTCGCTCTCTTAGTTTGATAAGCAAGGTTTTCAGTCTTTCCGCAAAAAAGGATGCCCATTTGAGAAAAGACCTGGCAAAACGTACAGGAGAAAAGCCGGTAGCCATAACAAGGCCGATAATCAACACAAGAAGCAGAATAATTACTGCCCCCAACCCATTGGAATATTTCACAAGAAATGATTGAAAAGGAATCCCGATTATCCCTCCGGAAGAATAGCTGCTTCCAAAAAGAACATAGTGATTTTGCCTTAATGCAAAAAGGCTTCCGGTGGTTATAACAAGAAGAATGCCTCCAAAAAGAACATAAACAGCATTCCTTCCTGATTTGCTTCTAAAAAAATGGATGCATGATAAAACCAATAAGGCCGGAATCCAAAACGCTCCAAGCCCGAAAAGAGCGATAAGAACGCCTGAAACATGAGCCCCCATCAAACCGAAAACATTTTTTACATGATGACCAGATGCAGTTGCATGGTTTATAGAGGGATCAGAAGGGCTATAAGACAGCAAACTGATTAATATAAAAATAACGAGAAAAAAGAATATAATTCCAAATAGGTCTTTTCGCATAAGCGTCTTTGTAACTATTTCTTGTTAAACTTCAAGAATAAAAGGCAAAATAATTGGACGGCGTCTAATTGTATAATAAAAGTACTTTTTTAAAGCTTTTTGAATGGCCAGACTTATTTGATTCTTTCTGTCTGGATCCCCCATGGGAATATCTTCAATGACCTCAAGTACCACGCACTGGGCATCTTCTAAAATATGTCCCGACGTTGTCTCAAAAATAAATCCTCGTGAAGAAATATTAGGGCCGTAAACAATATATCCTGTTTCTTCATCAAAAGCAATTGTAACGGCCACAAAGCCGTCTTCAGAAAGGGTGCGCCTTTCTCTCAAAACAATTGTCCCTACATCACCAATACCTTTACCATCAACAAGCACTCTGCCCGAATGAACCCTCCCGTCAATCCTTCCGCCATTTTTGTCGAGTTTAATAACCTGGCCATCTTCTGCAAGAATAATATTTTCCCGTAAAATACCGATTTTTTCAGCAAGACGCCCGTGGAGAGTTAAATGCCTGTACTCTCCATGAATCGGAATAAAATATTTTGGTTTTGTCATCCTGATCATCATTTTTAATTCTTCCTGAAAAGCATGCCCGGATATATGGATAGCAGATATCTTTTCATAAATAACATCTGCTCCAAGTCGATATAAATTATTTATAATTTTAGCAATAGCTTTCTCGTTGCCCGGAATAAACTTGGACGAAAGGATAACTGTATCCTTCTCTTTTATACTTATCCTGGCATGAGATTTTGACGCCATTAATGCTAAAGCGGACATCGGCTCACCCTGACTTCCGGTCATTACCATCAGCATACTTGAATCCGGATAATTGCCGATCTCATCCACTCGGATTTCCATATCCTCAGGAATCGTTAAGTATCCAAGATCTTTTGCTATACAAACGTTTTTCTCTATGCTTCTGCCGATAAATACAATCTTTCTTTTTCTTCTTTCAGCAATATTAACAATCAGTTGTATTCTGCCAATGTTTGAAGCAAAAAGGGCTACAATAATTCTCCCCTCTCGCCCTTCTGTAACCTCTGCAAGCGTCTTTGCTATATCCTCTGAAGATCTGGTATGCCCTTCTTTTTCAACATTGGTAGAATCCGACATAAGAGCCAGCACACCCTGCAGGCCGTACTGGGAGAATCTGTTTATATCCGTCATCTGACCTGGCAATGCGGAACTACTGATTTTAAAATCACCGGTATGAACAATAACGCCTATAGGTGTCTTTATGGCTATCCCTACCCCGCCTACGATACTATGATTAACCTGAATAAATTCAAGTTCAAAAACACCTATTTTAAGCGTTTCTGTTGAAGAGATTTCGTGCATTGAAGTTGTTTCAAGCAAACCACGCTCTTCGAGTTTATGTTTTACTATTTCCAAAGTAAACCGCGTTCCAAAAATAGGTACATTTACATCTTTTATAAGATAAGGAAGCGCTCCAATATGATCTTCATGTCCATGAGTTAATACAACGCCTAAGAGTTTTGATTTATTTTTTTTTAAATAACTCATGTCCGGTATGACAATATCAATACCGAACATATAATCTTCAGGGAACATAAGCCCTGCATCAACAACAAACATGGAGTCTTCATATTCAAAAACCGTCATATTCAGGCCAATTTCCCCAAGACCTCCAAGCGGAATAATTTTTAGCATAATGTTATTTTTCCTATGTGTGCAGTAAATTATGTAATAATTTTAAGCTTTTCAAAAATTGTATCCACACAATGAATACCCCAGTTCCTTTGCTTTTCTGTTGCATAAGCCATGCAACTGCAACGAATATTGTTTTTTGTCCGTACAAGCAGCTCCAATGTAAGCACTTGGGTATTAAGCTCAACAAGAAAATAAAATGGTTTGCATTGAGAATGTTCTTTCTGGACATCAGAAAGCATATCCTTATCTATTGGTATCCAGTAAATATCACCCACTTCAGAACAACTATAATTTTCATCCATATAGATCTTGATTGTTGTAAAATCTGAATATCTCAAATCATCTATTACATATTGTTTCATTTTATAAAAAT
>JAGVGX010000076.1 GCA_020056865.1 Desulfobacterales bacterium | reverse complement strand
GTGAATTTCTCTGACAATGGAACTTATTTTTCGTCCCTCAAAGCTAATTCCGGCAAGGTTGATGAAGATGCCCTTAATGCCATCTATCAGTATTTGGAGATAGTCGAAAGGAGACAGGTACTGCTCATCGAAGAGAAACCGCTCAGAACTTCTTGTCATAATTTTCATCTGTTTGAAGATATTCCGATCTAAGTTAAAGTACATGGGGATAGTCCATACTTCCTTCCCCTGTTCCTGCAGCCAAGAGGAGAGAATACCAAAGTTTCGGTCCCGGTAGTTGCCTTTCTCATCCAGGCAACCCGCGGTTATCCAGCTTCGGAGAATATATTTTTCTCCATTACCTTCATTCGTAATTCTAAGATTATTAAGGGTCATTGCGTAAAGCCACAGAACCATTCTTTTCGCGAAGAAATATCCTCCTTTCAGTATTAGCCGTATATAAAGTCTAACCGAGTTCAGCCGATCCAGGAAAGACATAGTGACACGGCATGGCATACCACGACTACCCGCCTCATCGGCGATGACCCGGGCCAGTGCTGGTGACTCGCAAATTAGAATCAATCTGCCGGATATTTCGTCCATCAACTGCAGAGCGCAGTGAAAGTAAACCAGGTATCTCAGAAGAGGAATGGTTGCTGAATTCCTTGAACCAAGGGCATTATCCCAGTAAATTTCAGACTTATTCTTAAAATTTATGGCATGAGATAAATTCATAAAATCTAGTTTTATTTCTTCTACTGCCAGGTGAAATCGTTCTTTAAGAAGCCTAATGGACTGGTTCGATCCCAAACTACTTCGGATTCGGATCATAACACGATAGTCATCACTGAGGTAATAACATGTATCGGATGGCTTGATAGCTGTCGCCAAACATTTGATAGCCTTTCTCTTGGAGTATATAAGAATATCAGTGACCGGCATCAGAACCTATAAAAAAAGCTATTGGAATATCGTATATTGATGGCTTTTCTGATGAGTTGCGACTTAATGCTAAATGTCCTTTTGATCTGTTCCCTAAGTGGGCCACCGAAATCGGGATTGATCAATGAAATACGATGAATAACACGTTCACCCGGTGAAAAATCTCCTCCGTCAATAGTGTAGATCCGTTCAAACCGTTTAAGCAGCCTTTTTTTGACATATCTCGTGTAGAGACCACAGGGAAGTGAAAAATCTTCTTTCAATGTATTCTCATACTTCGCCAGAAAGGTAAGATTATTGTCGATCTCGGCGTCTATCCTTTTGAGATATTTCCCCACCATAGGCTGGTGCGTATGTCCATGAGGCGCCAGATGAACGAGTGGATGGGCGGCAAAGGCTTCCAGTTCCTCCGGAGTGAAAGGACGGTGGCTGTCATTGTATAAAAAGTCTTTCTCGTTACCGTTCAAGCTTTCATAGAGCTTCTGGTAATCAACGGATGATATAGGCAACTTCTCAGTCCGAGAGGCCTCCCATATATCCCATATAAAAGGGATCTGGTGAATCACATTGTAGGAAGTGAGAAAAAGAATAAATGGAACTCCGTGCTTTTCAGCCGTTTCGAGAAAATTGCTGTTGTTGTAGTAGCCGTCATCAAAAGTCAGCGAGCACACCGGTCCATCCGATTTTGCAACTCTGCCAGGGAGATTAAAACGATAGCCGTCTTCCTTGAGGCTTCTGATGAGAGCATCTATGTCGGACAAATGGATGAAGAGTTCCTTGTGCGCCACAGGCTCAGGGGCAATATTATCACGGATACAATGGATGACTAAACACAGATTTTTGAGATCGGTCGTCAATAGTGGATACCAATGGTTTCAAGCTGTAAGTTGTTTTTCATAGAACTGACTTTCGTAAGTAGATGGAGACAGAAACCCATTTTTTTTGTTTAGCATCATCTTACTCTATCCCCGAGCTCATTGAGACCAGTGATGAATTATTCATTGGAGTATCTGAGGCTGTTCTTTGCAGGAATTACCATATTTTTTACAAGAAGATAATTTTCTCTGGTAAGCACTCCCAGTCTCATTCCGAGATATAAATAGCCAATCAATGCAACCAGCTTAACAATAATTCTGATCCCGTAGTGAATACCGAAATTTCTCAGCAGAATCATGGTTATCATTGATTCATTAACTCCACAACCCACTGGACAAATAACGTCTAAAAAATTCAATATTTACCAATCTCAGACATTGCCTTGAACTCTTCACTGCTTAACAATAATTCCTCGAAAGTTCCAGCAGCGATTATTTTTCCATATTTTAATAAATAAATACAATCGCATTTCTTTATTGTACTTAGCCTATGCGCAATAATGATTAACGTTGTTGCTTTGGACAAACTTTCAATAGCTGCATTAACTTCTTTTTCTGTTTCATTGTCTAATGACGATGTTGCCTCGTCGAATATTAGTATTTCTGGTCTATGATAGAGAGCTCTGGCGATCCCTAGGCGCTGGCGTTGGCCCCCGGATAGTCTGACTCCATTTTCTCCAATCAATGTATTTAAACCATTCGGCAAAGTTTTTACTAAGCCATCCAAATACACGCTATTAATCACTTCCCATATTCTCGATTCATCAATGTCTTTATCCTCTAAACCCAAAGCAATATTTTCTTTAATGCTTGCATCTGTAAGATAGATTAATTGGGGCACGTAACCCACGAGATTGCGCCATTGAACCTGATATTGGTTAACATCATAATCATTAAATAATATCGAGCCGTTAGTCGGCTTAAGCAATCCCAGAATCAAGTTTGCCAGCGTTGTTTTCCCGGCCCCCGAAGTACCGACAAATGCAATAGATTTTCCTCTAGGCAGGATTAATGAGATATCGTCAATAACATTACTCTTCGCTCCATTGTATTTGTAGGATAGATGCTCAATCGTGATCTGCGTAATCGAGCTCATTTGATCATTGCGATAGCCGAGGTTAGGCTTGTGGGATGAAATCAAAAGAGTGAGATCTCTAATAGTGTCATGCACCACATTGACAGATGCAGTTAAAAAACCGATTTGCTGAAAATCATTTACAATAGAAGCTACTGCTGGAAGTAATCTCATTAATGCTATACAATAAAGGCCAATAATGGGTAGTATTGATTGTAAATTAGCCCCGCGGCTTTGAAGGGTAATGATAATAGCAACCAAAGCTCCCACAGCAAATATTTCAAAGAAAAGTTTTGGCATTTGATTTAAAGTGCTTTGATTCCAGTTGGCACGAGCATTTATCATCATATGTTTGAAGTACCTGTTGGGGAAATAATGTTCAACCCCCAGCAATTTAGCCTCCTTTATTATACCAAAACCTTCCTGCCATGCCTGAATAATATGCAACTGAGAGCCTTGAATTTTTTTACCCAATGAGATGCTATATCCTCTAAATAATATATATAATACAGAAGAGATCGCACCGATTCCAAGGCTTACAACAAGAACTATCTTCCAATCGGTGAACATCAACACAATAACAATTGCAACAGCTAACAAGATATTAGATAATAGCCGGAGAAAACTTTGAACAAAACCGTAAACATTAGTACTCTCATATCCGATATTTCGGGTAAACTCTGCGGTATTATGATCTAAATGATAGGAATAAGGTACATTCATATATATATTGAATAACCGTGTGCTTTGTTCAGCCCGTTTTGAAAAGATGAGGCGTGATTGGAAATAGGAAATTATAATAGTAATGATGTTTTTAATTGCGAAAAAGCAAAATAGCACTACACTTAAATAAATAATCAATTCACCTTTTGAATTAATCCCGACATATTCATTTATTTTCATAAACCAATGGTTACTCAATATTAAATTAGCATCACCAATAGCTGCTATGTATGGTGCAACTAAGCCAATACCAATACCATCTAAAAATGCCTGTAATACTAATAATAATAATAAAACACCAAACAGAGCTCTTGAGCGTCTGTCAAGTATGTAATAAAGATTTTTAAGAGCTATAAACATTTTTTTTAACCTCGATTCTACAAAATTCAGGCCAATATTTCAATATTTTTGATTATTTCCTAATACTATAACACTCCCCAAAAACTGGACAGGTAAACAAGGTGCATGTTATAGTAATTGTCATAAATACGTTCCGTTTGGATATGTGTGCGTATGCGATCCGCAGAAACAATTACACACCCTTTGTCCACGGCGGCATATCCGC
>JAGVGX010000144.1 GCA_020056865.1 Desulfobacterales bacterium | reverse complement strand
GTTATTAAGCGTAAAGCCTTTGGCTTTCATGATGAAGAATATTTCTCTTTCATTATTAAAGATGCCTTTGCAACGAGCAACTAAATGGGAGAAGAACCTTAAAAATTAACTATTTCATAAAAGTTCAGCCCTCCTTTTTGAATTAACTGAAAGCCTTTGCCGGCAAAAAGAACTATCCTGATCCCCATGCATGTTGACGGAATCCCAAAATAACCATGGGTGACTTACAGCAGGGACATTTAAAAACAGGTCTTGGGCGTTGTTCAAGCCTTTTAATACCAACATGCAAAATCAATTGAACCAGAAACAGCAGCTTTTTTGCATTACCATGAAGAAACCCATAGTCTCTAACCCTTCGTAAGCCTTTGGGTAGAACATGTTGTAATATGAGCTGCAAAAAATCCTCCCCTTTGAGAGTTCGATATCGTGTATTGCCGGTCTTGCTTTCAATATACTTAAAGGTTACCTGACCGTTTTGATTGGAAACGATATTTTTTTCACTTATTACACCACGATATAAATACCGGGATAAGTATTTCAACGCGGTTATTCCTTTCCCCACATGAGCGCAATGTTTCCAACATGAATTAATATGTCAGCAAGCATATCCATTTGTGTAGGTTCTCTCTTTTGACAGGCTCAGATTTTTTGTCAAATACGTGGGTCTGGCCCTGTTTGGGCCTCTGTTTGGGTCATTTTTTCAGGGAGCCCATACTTGATACAATATACTTATGCGAAGATGCCTACTTCAATGTGATCTCAGATGCTACTGAGCTTTCGGACTAATTATTGAGGAGTTACAGCGTGTTGACACATGAGCTGAACTATTGTAGATAGGCATTATATTTTCTAATGTTTCTATGAGCCTGGTAGTAATAAAATTCAAAATTATAACGCGAAATATATCACACATAGAGACCCTTGAAAAATGTTCAATTTCGTGCAAGTTCAAAGAAGGCGAAAATATAGCGCTGGCGGTTGCGCCTTACGGCTTGAAAAAATGCACTCTGTGCAAAATTTGAGCCTGACACAGAAATTGGGCTAAAGGGGGCGTTTTGCAATGGTCTCACATATAAGGTTATGAAAGGAGAAGTATATGGCACAAACGTTAAGTGATCGAAGAGATGTTCAGTTTGTTTTATATGAACAGCTAAACATTGAAGAGTTAACAAAAGACAATAAGTATTCAGATTTAAATAAAAAAACCTTTGATATGGTTCTTTCTGAAGCACGCGCGCTTGCAACCAAAGAGCTGTTGCCGACGTCAGCTGAAGGAGACAGACAAGGATGCCGTTTTGAAAACGGAGACGTTAAGGTTCCAGACGTGTATCACAGGGCATATGAACTATTAAGAGAAGGGGAATGGTTTGCTCTTTCTGATGATCCGGAAGTGGGCGGGCAAGGGCTGCCCAGCGTGATTGCAGGGGTCGTTGCGGAGCTGTTTCAGGGGGCTAATACCTGCCTTGCACTTGGCATGGGCCTTACCCACGGTGCAGGAAAACTAATTGAAATATATGGTACGGATCAGCAGAAGAAGCTGTATTTGAAAAAACTGTACTCAGGTGAGTGGAGCGGCACTATGGCACTTACTGAACCTGAGGCTGGCTCTGAAGTTGGAGAACTTACTACATCTGCTAAAAAACAATCCGACGGCACCTATTTGATTACTGGAAACAAGATTTTTATCAGCCAGGCTGAATCAGATTTAACAGACAACATTATCAATCCTGTTCTGGCCAGGGTTGAAGGGGCGCCAAAGGGCAGTGCAGGCGTTTCTCTTTTTATTGTCCCCAAATTCTGGGTCAATGATGACGGAAGCTTGGGCGAGAGAAACGATTATGTGTGTACAGGGATTGAAGAAAAAATAGGCATACATGGCAGCCCCACGTGCAGCCTTACTTTTGGGGGAAACGGTAAATGCAGGGGCTTTCTTCTTGGCAAGGAGAATCATGGATTAAAAGAGATGTTTCACATGATGAATGAAGCCCGCTTGTTTGTTGCCATGCAGGCACTTGGATTATCGAGTACAGCTTATCTTTATGCAGTCAATTATGCACGAGACAGGTTTCAGGGAAGACATTTGACCCAGCTGAAAAATCCTGATGCTAAGCAGATTCCGATTATTGAACATCCGGATATACGTCGTATGCTTATATGGATGAAAGCCCAGGTTGAAGGCTTGAGGAGTTTGAACTATTATGTTGGTTTTTTAATGGACAAGATACAACTTGAAGCAACATCTGAGGAAGAAAAAGCTGGTTTTAATGATTTGATAGCGCTGCTGATACCAGTATGTAAAGGATTTACAACTGAGACAGCATGTAACATCTGCTTGATGGCCATACAGGTTTACGGCGGATCCGGAGCCTGCCGGGAGTATCCGGTAGAACAACTTTTTCGTGATGTTAAGATAGCAACCATTTATGAGGGCACAACAGGCATTCAGGCCATGGACATGCTTGGCAGAAAGCTTGGTATGAGAAAGGGCAAGGTGTTTAAAGCTCTTATTGATGAGATCAACAAGGTGATTAAAAAAGCAAAGACGCTTGAAGATATTAAAGGTCTTGCGGTGGAACTTGAGGCGGCAATGACTGCATTTGAAAAAACAGCAGTGACGTTAGGCCATGCTGCCGGATCGGAAAAACTGCTTGAGGCTTTTGCAGCAGCAACCCCTTTTGTCGATGTTTTTGGTGAAATATGTGTTGCATGGATGTTGCTTTGGCGGGCAATGGTTGCTTCCCCAAAACTTGCCGGTATTCTTGGTGATGCTGACGAGACCAAAAAGAAGGAGATAGTTGAAAAAAACAAGGAAGCGGCATTTTATTCAGGACAGATTCATACGGCGCAATATTTTATTCGTTCCGTTATTCCGACTGCTGTTGGAAGAATGAATGCCATCAGCAGACTTGATTCAGCGGTTGTTGATATGTCGGATGCTGCTTTTGGCGGAAAATAAGTTTGTTTTAAAACATCAATACGGCAGGATGGGTTCATAAGATACCTGCCGTATTGATGTTCAAGCTATGGGCTTGCGTATTTGGCGTACAGATATAATTTCCACCTCGTAATGAAGTTCTATCCCTGCCCATGGATGATTGCCGTCAAGAAAAATCCAGTCATCAAGAAAACCTGTAACTTTGAAAGATTTTCTTTCGCCTTCTGCTGAACCTCGCCACAGCTTGCTTCCTATTTCTAAGTTACCGTCCGGAAGTTGACAACGTAATATTTTTAAAATTAGATCTTTACGCTTGAGACCATAACCTTGTTCAGCAGAAACTATTATTTTTTTTCTCTCTCCTGGTTTCAGTCCACAAAGCTCTTTTTCAAGCGAAGGCAATAAAAAACTGATACCCATCATAAACTGGATAGGCATCCCGGTGTGAGTTGTTTCAAGCATGTTGCCATTGTTGTCTGACAAGGTATAGTGCATTGTAACGATAGATTTTTTTTTTATTTCCATAGGAACAGGCAGTGTAATGAATTGATATAATATTAGGTTCATCTCCGAAAAAGTTGCAGGTGAATGAATAAAAAAGTGGACATTACAAAGGCCGCTGAATAAAGTTTGTTTTTGCCAACAAAACATTCAG
>JAGVGX010000260.1 GCA_020056865.1 Desulfobacterales bacterium | reverse complement strand
GGGTTATACGGACTGAAAACTGAGGTATTCTTACATTTGTTATGCGCCATCTTTTTAGTTGACAAATATTTTATTGTCATATAAGTTGACAATGAAATATTTGTTAAAAGGAGCTATTGATGAGAATTCAAACTGGGAATCCTGTAAGTGGGAGCGATTTCTATAAACGAGTACATTTAATTGACAACGCTTGGGACTTAATCGAATCTGGGGCCCATGTTCTGATTGCGGCGCCAAGACGGGTGGGGAAAACTTCTTTAATGTACTATCTCAGGGATAACCCCAAGAAAAATATCAGTTTTCTTTATCTTGATACCGAATCGATAAACAATGAAAACGAGTTTTTCAGGCGAATTGTCAATAAGGTTTTAAAAACCGATTTCATTAAGGGATCACGAAAAGTACTAACATATTTAGAATCAAATATACCGACCATCAAAAAAGTTGGACCTGAGGGTGTGGAATTTGGCGTCAGCGACGGGCATGATTATTTTGATATGCTGACTCGAATTTTGAAATCGACTGCTTGTGAAGATAAAAAACTTGTCATCATGCTGGATGAATTTCCAGAAACGCTGGAAAATATTATTGATGATGAAGGAGAAAATGCCGGCAGACATTTTATGCAAAGCAATCGTGAACTGCGCCATGACAGTGAATTGTGTAACAATGTGCAGTTTATTTATACCGGCTCAATCGGGCTGGAAAATGTTGTCAGCAAGCTGAATGCAATGCAGTCCATAAATGACCTGGCACGACTTAAAATTCCGACACTTCAAAAGAAAGAAGCCAAAGATTTAATCAGATTCCTTCTGGAAAGTCTCCAATTCGACCTGTCCGAAAAATTGGTTAACTATATTCTCCAAAAAATCGAATGGTTAATTCCATTTTACATTCAACTGGTTCTTCAGGAATTAAAAGTTCTCTCCCGCAATGAAAAATTGGACAAAATAACTAAAACCGCCATTGACCGGGCATTTGGTTTGATGCTTGAACAGAGGAACCATTTTGAAAATTGGCATACTCGACTCCGCAAGGTGTTAAAAGGTCATGATTATAATTTTGTCAAAGAATTGCTCAATATAGCATCAGAAAAGGATATAATTAATTCCAATGATATTTTTAACCTCGCAGTAAAATACGGATTGGAAACCAGCTATAAAGATCTGGTTGGTTCATTAGTTTATGATGGTTACATCAACAATGAAGATGATAGTCATATATATCGTTATAACTCACCAATTTTAAGAATGTGGTGGAGGAAGAATGTCGCGAACTGATTTTCCTAAAATTTACAATCCTGCCACTCAGACAGCCAGTGAACTCATCGAAAATTTTGTGGTGCGAACCGAGTTATTCCACGAAATCTTTGAAGATATCAAAAACTCAGAGATGAAGAATCCGGAACAGCATTATATCATTCAGGGGATCAGAGGACAGGGCAAGACCACACTGTTGTTGCGCATCGCTTACGAGATCGAACAGGATGAGGAGTTGCGCAAGCGGTTCATTCCCATAGTGTTTAATGAAGAACAATACAATATCAGCCGCTTATTCAAGCTCTGGGAAACCATTGCCGGATATCTGGAAGAAATGGGTGAGATCAAAGGGCTTTATAATGAGATGCAAAAATTCATAGATAATGCCGATTTTGAAGAACGTTGTTTTCAAATTCTTGAGAAAGCTTTGATAAAACACCACAAGAAAATGATCCTTTTTATCGACAATATCGATGAGCTGTTAACTAAATTTTCCAAACGAGAGCATCAGCGACTGCGGGAAGTGTTTCAGGAATCTGCTGAGATGCGGATCATAGGCGCTTCCTCAGTAAGCCTGGAGTTCCATTATGATTATGGAAAACCTTTTTACCAGTTTTTCCGAATGCCCCAGCTCCGGGGATTGAATACCGATGAATCAAAAACTTTGTTATTGAAATTAGGCGAATATTATAAAACTGAGCGTGTTAAAGAAATCGTGGCAAATCAACCGGGACGAATTGAAGCCCTGCGCCGCATGACAGGCGGCGTCATCCGCACGATTATCCTGCTGTACGAAATTTTTGTGGACGATACCAATGGCAACGCGTTTCTGGATCTCGAAAAGATACTGGACAGCGTTACACCTCTTTATAAGCACCGTATGGATAAGCTTTCCCCGCAGCAACAGGAAATTATCGATTTCATTGCCCTGAGCTGGGATGCGGTCAGCACTAAAGAGATCGCACAGAAAACCAAGCTGGAAAGTAAAGCTGTGTCTTCACAATTAAAGCAGTTGGAAAAATATCATATCGTCGAAAAGGAAAAAACCAATACCAAGAATTACATGTACCGAATCCATGAGCGTTTCTTTAACATCTGGTATCTCATGCGTCTGGGCAGAAAATGGGATGTGAGAAGGGTTCGTTTTTTAATAGAATTTTTACAGATCTGGTGCGATGAAACAGAGCTGGAACAGCGAGCCGGAAGACATCTCGAAGCCATAAAACAAAGCAAGCTGAATGATCAACATGCGTTGTTAATGACCGAGGCTTTGGCTCGCACACCATTAAAACGAGAGATGCAGCACGAATTAATTTCCAAAACCAGAACCTATCTGGATAACGAACATTCAGAATTAGCAGCCTATCTTTGCAAATCGGATAATGAATTAATCAAAGCCTCAGAACAAGCGTATGAGTCAGGTGATTTTGAGACTGCCATACGGCATATTGAACAAATAAAAATTAAAACACCCGATGATTATAATGCATTAGGTGTTCTATCCATAAAATTTAAAAATGATTTTAAGCAAGCGGAAAAGTATTATTTGCAGGCCGTGGGGAAAGACCATGCCGGAGCAATGAACAGTTTAGCCTGGTCATATTTTGAGAAAAAGATCAATAAACAGAAGGCTCTTGAGTATGCGGGACTTTCTTTTAAAAAAGAGAAGAATATTTTTAACTCACATACTTATTCTATGGTCTTATTATGGGATAATCAAATTAAAAAAGCTTATGACATTGCCCTTGAATATTTGAACAATCAGAAAGCATTTGAAAAGTTCCCGGAAGATATCAACCTGTTTCTATTGCTGCTCATAGCCAAAAAACAATACCAATTGACATTAAAGCTGTTCAATGAAAATTTACATAATTTAAAAGATCGTTACAAACCGATATATTATGCGCTGATGCATTTTATGCAGGATGAATATCCCAATGAATATCGCAGGATGGGCGGTGAATTAAAACAGACGGTAGAAGAAATCATCGGGAGAATTCATCAATTGGAGAAGGACTATGAATAGATACTATGGATGAGTAAAAAATATTTTAAAGAAGCTTTGGGAAAGCAAGGAAACTTTGACGGCTTCAGAGAATTAATATCCGGGCTGCAGGAAAAGGTGAATTCAACTTCAAGTGCACCACTGAATAATTACGTAAAGGAGGCTGGTATGAAGAGACTGGTTTTGTTTTTGTCGTTTTTATTTGCTTTCAGCTTTTCGGCTTTAGCGGCAAGCCCGGGGGATGTGCTTGATAAAGCCAGGGAGGATATCGAGTCTCTTAATAACTTCGCTTTAAGCATACATAAAAAGGCTGCTGCTGATATCGAAGATTTTCATGAAAATCTTCTGCGTATTGAGGGACCTCCCCGGCCAAAGATTCATGAGCTGCTGACCGCGGGAATTCCTCCGGCGGATGTATTTATGATCGTGCACATTTCTGTTTTCAGCGGGAAGCCGTTAAGCGCGGTGCATGAAGAATATAAGAGATCAAAAGGCGAGGGATGGGGAGTAATCGCTAAAGAAATGGGTATAAAGCCGGGTTCCGGCGCTTTTCATAATCTTAAAGAAAAGTTTAAACGCGAAGTTGATCGTAAATCTTCCGGGAAATCAAAAAACAAAGAAGCAGGTCCCGGTAGCCATGGTAAGGGCGGCGGAAAAGGTAAAAATAAGTAAGGCGGGTATCCGTCCATGAACAGGTAAATAGCTGCTACCAACAAATGGAATTGCCCGCTTTTTTATGTTCATGC
>JAGVGX010000071.1 GCA_020056865.1 Desulfobacterales bacterium | reverse complement strand
TTACGCTTCCCTATTTACGATGTTCTATATTTATGTAGGATATCCGATGATATTAATTGTGCTTTCTTTGTTTTTAAACAAGAAAGTTAAAAAAGGGGATTTTAAGCCAACAGTTAGTATCCTGATATCCGCTTATAATGAAGCGCAAAGCATTTCTAAAACATTGGAAAACAAGCTGGCGCTTGTTTATCCTAAGGAAAAACTTGAAATCATTGTGATATCTGATGGCTCAATAGACGAAACAGACCAAATCGTTAAGCGATTCGCGCCAAACGGTGTTAAACTAATAAAACAGGAACCCAGAGCAGGAAAAACAGCGGCGCTTAATTTAGGTGTAACCCATGCAACAGGTGAAATAATTGTTTTTTGTGATGCGAATTCTATATATGAAAAAAAAGCATTAATACATCTTGCGAAAAATTTTAATGATCCAACTGTGGGGTATGTAACAGGCAAAATGATATATATCAGGCCGGATGACGCACGAACCGGCGATGGATGCAATGCCTATATGAAATACGAAAATTTTCTTCGTCTTGTTGAAACAAGAACAGGTTCTATTGTAGGCGTTGACGGTGGAATTGATGCAACAAGAAAAAAATTTTATAAGGAAATGGCGCCAGATCAGCTTCCTGATTTTGTGCTTCCACTGAAGATTATTGAGCAGGGATATAGGGTTGTATACGAGCCAGAGGCTGTTCTCGAAGAGCCGTTGCTGACAGCCTCAAAAGATGAATACAACATGCGTGTGCGTGTTGCATTAAGGGCATTGTGGACATTATGGGATATGCGCCATATGCTATACTTCAAAGATAATAAACGGTTTGTCTGGCAGCTCTGGTCCCACAAACTGCTTCGTTATTTGTCATTTGTTTTTCTATTCACAGCGTATTTAACAAATATGCTGTTATGGCCATACGGGATTTCTTTTAAGATATTTTTTATTCTGCAGAACCTGTGTTATCTTGCATCCATTATTGCTCCTTGTTTAAAAAATAAAGGCCGTTTATCGAACGTTCTTTATTTAGCCCATTATTTTGTTCTTCTGCACCTTGCTTCAGCCCATGCATTAATCAAATTTCTCCTTGGCAAAAAACAGACGATCTGGACGCCGCGGAAGGGATGATACGGTTTACAGTTATCGGTTCACGGTTAAAAAAACTGTGAACTGTGAACCGACAACCGTAAACGGTTACTTTTGTACGAACTTTCATTTTCATAAACACTCAATTTAAAACTTGATAACTTAATTTTCAGGGAAATAACATGAAACAAGCAGAATCTCTAACAAAAGTTGTTTACACGCCGGCATCGCAGATGCGGACACCCGGTCTGCTTATTCGGTCAATGTTCAAAGATCTTGTGAGGTCACGTGAACTGGCATGGAGACTTTTCATAAGAGACGTTTCAGCACAGTATCGGCAGAGTATTCTTGGTGTTTTCTGGGCGTTTTTACCGCCTGTTCTATCAGGCATTGTTTTTATTATACTCCAATCTAAAAAAGTGGTGAATTTTGGCGCAACCGATATTCCTTACCCTGTCTTTGTCCTTGTTGGAACAACGCTGTGGCAGGTGTTTTCCGAAAGCATTAATGCGCCATTAAAATCTGTTGCCATGGCTAAACACATGCTTGCCAAAATCAATTTCCCGCGTGAAGCGCTCTTTGTTTCGGCATTTTATCAAACAGTTTTTAATTTTCTTATAAAATCCGTTATTATAGCAGGGGTTCTATTTATTTTTAAAGTTCATATAACCGTTGGCCTTTTGCTGGCGCCTGTTGCCATCCTTATGCTTATTCTGTTCGGCATGTCTCTGGGTCTGTTTCTGACGCCTATCGGGACGCTTTATACGGATATCCAGCAGGGATTAATGGTGCTCTTACAGTTCTGGTTTTTTGTAACTCCTGTGGTCTATCCCCCGCCACAGACATTTCCCTACTCACTGATAGCTACACTCAATCCCGTCAGCCATCTTCTTTCGGGTGCCCGTGATCTTATTACCAAAGGGCATATTTCAAATATAGAGCCGTTTCTTTTTATCAGCGGTTTAACGCTTGTGGCAGTATTTGTCAGCTGGCTGATTTATCGTGTGGCGCTGCCCATATTAATTGAAAGGATGAGCGCTTGATGCCTGATTCTCTGATCTCAGTTGAACATATAAGTAAAAAATTTTGTCGCAGTCTGAAACGCTCGCTTTGGTATGGTGTCAGTGATCTGGGTTCTGAATTGCTTGGAAAGAGTAACAAACACAGGGTTTTGCGCAAAAATGAGTTCTGGGCAGTTAAGGATGTGTCTTTTGAAGTGAAACAGGGAGAAACACTGGGTCTGATCGGCAGAAACGGAGCCGGCAAGACCACTCTTTTGCGTATGTTAAACGGTTTGATCAAGCCGGATGTCGGGCGTATTGAAATAAAGGGAAGAATGCAGGCATTAATTGCATTGGGCGCTGGTTTTAATCCCATACTTACGGGGAGAGAAAATGTTTATGTAAATGCTTCTGTTCTTGGTATTCCTAAAGTCGAAATCGATCGACGATTTGATGAGATCGTCGATTTTTCCGGCATCGAGGAATTTCTTGATACGCCTGTTCAAAATTATAGCTCAGGGATGGCGGTTCGTCTGGGCTTTGCGGTGGCGGCGCATATGGATCCGGATATTTTGCTGGTAGATGAAGTTCTGGCTGTAGGTGATGAAGGGTTTCAGCTTAAATGCTTAAATAAGATTGGTCAATTAAAACAGAAAGGGACTGCAATCATACTGGTTTCACACAATATGCATACGATATCCAATTATGCAAAGAAAATAATTTTAATGAATAATGGTATGCATAGAGATTTTGAAAATGTGTCGGAGGGCATAAAAGCATATCGCAGATTATTCTTCAATGAGGAAGAGACTGACATACTGAAAGTATGTAGTGGGAATAACAATATAGCGTTTTACGATGTAAATATTGATAAACGCATATTGTCGCCCGGAGATTTTTTTTCTATTTCATTAAAATGTGATTCAAAAAAAGAATATCATGATATTGAAATTGATACAACTATGTATAGCAGTAATGAGTCCGGTATTTATTTTCAGGCAACGAATAAAGCATATAATAAGAAATTAAATTTAAAGAAAGGAACGAATGCATTAAAAATTCAGATAGATGATATAAGAATAAATAATGCTACAGGGATCATTGGTGTTGCAATATGGGCAAAGGACCGAATTGAGAAACTATTTTGGTGGAGAATTCCTATAGAATTTAAAGGCATTGATCATTCTACAGGTAAAAATTTCTTAAATGTGTCTTATATGTTTAATTAATTTTTTTTATGCATAGGTAAAAAAAAATATCAGAAAATATTATGAGCTTATTATAGTGGTATCAATAGATACATTGCCAATACTCGTTTCAGCTTTTGAATCTAGTTTTTTCTGTTGTGTTTCAAACTTCAAAAAATAAACATTTGTTTTCAAAATGAATGCACTAATAAATACATATAGTTTAAGAAAATTGACGGTTGCATGTTTATTGTTGTTCATTTTTTTTACAGAGTTACTGGTAGTTTTATCAAAACACGCAATAGTAAGTGCAGATATTTTTACATGGAAAAGATTTGTCTTTCTCAATGTGATCTTAATAACGTTATCGTTTCTTGCATATACTACCTATACACGTACTACCAATCGTAAAAGCGAAGAAAAGAAATATAGTGATAAACCATGGCTGTGCAAATTACAAAACCAAAATATACGAAACCTGATTATCTTAATAGCTGTATTCATCTTTACTGGCGCTATGACTTTAAATTTGTCTTCGCAATATATGTGGACAGATGAAGTGTTTTCCTTCCATGCGTCAAAAATGATTTTAGAAAAAGGCGAACCCGTTTTTGAATCAGGATTGGACTACAACAGGGCTAAAGCGTATCATTATTTGACTGCGTTTGGGATGGCCATGTTCGGAGAAAATGAGTTTGGAAGTCGAATTTTTAATCTGATTTTTGTTGCCGGCACTTCTTTTTTAATTTTTCTATTTCTTCAAAAAGAATCTATTGTCTTTGGTACATTGGCGTCAGTTTTTTACTTAACTGTAAATTTAACAGTAGCAATGGCTCGAATGACAAGAATGTATCATATGTTTGTTTTTTTGTTCTTATTATCAGCGTATTCATTTTATAAAACTTTCATAGAAGCTGAAAACAAAAGTCAACGCAGAAGCATTAGTTTAAGTAGCATTTGTTGGAGCATATTATTTTTTTGCAGCATATACTTGAGTTACCAAACTCAACCATTAACAGTGGCTTTCCTGTTCGGTATTTGGACTTATTATTTTCTATATATCATAAGAAACAAAGCTACGCTGAGAACAGGATCAATATTACTTATCTTAACATTTTTCATCATGTTTTCAGTGAAATATAAATTTGACACATTTAATTTATGGGATGCATTGTTCGTTAAAACAACGTTAAGTTGGGCTCAAAATACCCCTCTTAACCCCAAATACTATTATATCCTTGCAACAAATAATATCGTTTCATTTTTTAGTTTAATAATTTTTGGTATGGTATCGATGTTGATTAAAAGAAAGAATAAACATCTTTTCTTATGTTCTGTATTTATTTCCGGTCTGTTTTTAATTTCATTTCAAAAGCAGTTGCAAGAAAGATATATATGCTATTTAATTCCAGTAATTGTAATAATAATTTTTATTGCTTTGCAAAACCTGTATGAACTTACATCAGACAGCAGATTGTTAAAATCGATATTCATATTTGTTCTTGTTTTTTTTGCCAGTGTGCACGGCGCAAGATATGTTAAGGAAATGTTTGAGATAGATAAATATGATAGACAATCAATTTTTGTTCATAAGAAATTGGAGTTTAATGATGTATTTGATAATTTAAAACAGAAAGATTTAAAAAAGTATAAGTTGGTGGCTGATTGGCATTCGGCATTTACTCTAAAAGAAAAAGGCTTCAATGTCAATTTTATATTACTACCTGAATTTTCAGAAAAAATTAAAGAAGATATATGCGATCAATACTTCCACATTCCTTATTTGGTGTATGAAAGTGAAAAATTTAAGTCTATTTTTAGTGAAGAGAAAGTTTTACTGGTTGTAAGAGATGATCAATATCCCGGTTTGGAAACTAAATATATAAGAAGGATAGAGCAATTTAGTAGGCCGAAAGTCTATGAAAACTAGTTCAAACATAATATCCGATCCAAATATATTAAGCCGAAAGAATGATGTTACCTCATGTTTTTATAACTATTTAATCCAAAAATAAAACGAAGCAATCCTTAAAATCTTCGAAAAGATTGGCTTGAAAGTTCCGTCTAATATTAAGAAAATAGTTTCAAAACCATCAAGGCTTTCAAATAATAAAAAGAAAAAAATAGAGGGAGCAGACAGGTTGACATATTGGAAGTTTAAGCTGAAAAGAAAAGAAATCGAATCTATTCTTAACATGGTTCATTCTTTTGAGGTCGATATTTACACAGATGATATAATGCCTAATCTTGACTGTGATTTTCTAAAATGAACCCAAAAATAAGCGTAATAATGAAAGGTTTTTGAAGGCTGGCTGTACCTGGTGGTTGTAATGGATCTGTTTTTCCGTTAAGTGTTGGACTATATCTCCCCCTACTATGCTATCCGTCTGTATTCGACACAGAGGTATAAATCCCTTTTTGCCTATGAGAAAAAACTATGCCGCAAAGCGGCTTAACATAAAATGTTCGTTTTTACTTGACCATTACAAAAAAAGTGGGTTGTGCAAAGGTATCATTCCAGGAGGTGTTGTTTGAATATTGGAATATACCCGGAAAAAATATTTACCAGATTCCTATATCTGATTTTTTTTCTTTTATTTGCAAATAGTATAGGAATAGTATCCAGGGTTTTTTTTGACCACGATTATATTTATGGGCTTATTCCATTGTTTGATTTTAATGCTGAAAGGAATATCCCAACGCTTTATTCATCATTTGCTCTCATATTTGTTAGCATATTACTTTTAATTATTGGTTCAACCCATAAAAGGCTGGGTTCTTCCTATTTGCCGTGGTTAGGATTGGCGATAATTTTTCTGTTTTTATCAATTGACGAAATAGTGCAAATCCATGAGCGTTGTGGAGCGCCATTTCAAAAATTATCAAACACATCATTGTTATTTTCTTATGCTTGGGTGCTTTCCGGTGTAATAGCTTTAGTAGTGTTTGTGATTACCTATTTAAAATTTTTAATGAGCCTTCCAAAAAAAATAATGATTTTATTTATTGTTTCAGGTACAACTTTTGTTGCAGGAGCTATCGGTTTTGAAATGCTTTGTGGCAGGCATCATGCTTTATACGGCAAGAACGACCTTGTTTATTCGATTTTTTATACATGCGAAGAATTTCTTGAGATGCTTGGAATCGTGATTTTTATTTATACGCTACTATTGTACATAGCCAGTCAGTTTAAATTGCTCACAATATCTATCCAAGGAACAAATAGAGGGAGCAGACAGGTTAACATATTAGAAGTCAAAGCTGAAAAGAAAAGAAATAGAATCGATTCTTAAACTTGTTCACTCTTTCGGGATTGATATGTACACAGATAATATAATGCCCAACCGTGATTGTAATTTCCTAAAATGACCCCTAAAATCAGCGTAGTGATGAGCGTCTATAACGGAGAAACGTACCTTCGTGAAGCGATAGACAGTATTTTAAATCAAACATTTACCGATTTTGAATTTATTATTATCAATGATGGTTCCACAGATCATGCAAAGCAAATCCTGGAATCATATTCTGATCCACGTATTCGTTTGTTGCATCAGGAAAATATCGGTCTTACAAAATCGTTAAACAAAGGATTAAAAATTGCAACTGGTGAATATATTGCACGTATGGATGCAGATGATATCTCATTGTCTGAAAGGTTTTCCAGGCAGGTTAACTATCTTGATAACAATCTGCACGTTGGATTGATCGGTTCCAGATACCTGCAAATAGATGAAAAAGGTGTTGAACAGTTCGAGATTCAAGTCCCTATTGGCAAAGAGAACATATTGAATCATCTTCTTTTGAGCGGAAGTGCTTTTTGTCACAGCTCCATGATGTTCAGGAAATTATTAGCTCAAAAAGCCGGTTTTTATGATGAGGCTATGAGGTACGCCCAGGACTATGATTTTGGAATTAGGATGTTTGAGCTGTGTGAAGTTGCAAATTTTCCAGAAATTCTTCAGAAATGGAGGTATAATACATCCTCAGGAATTTCGGTTAAAAAAAGTATTGAGCAAAAACAATGTGCCGAGACCATAAGAGCAAAATACCTGGAAATTTCGATGGCTAACGGGCTTGTTGATCTTGATCATCTTCAGCGTTTATGCCGGATGCGCCCATCTAACAAGCTGATAGCAGCCTCATTTCTTACTGAATATGAGAGAACATATCCCCACCAAGATCTAAATGATTCCTTAACGTACTTACAGGTAAAATATCTCCATAGCGGTTTAAAATGGACGTATCTGAATAAAATAGCCGAAATATATGCAACACAGGGCAAGCCCAGTTTAGCCTTTATGTGCCTTGTTGAATCATTAAGGTTGAATCCTGATCAGCCGAATATTCTGGAAAAAGTTGAACAACTGGAAGAAAAGGCGAAGCCGAAATTTCCTAAAATGTTAAAAGATAATGTATGTCACCTTTCAGTTATTATGCCGACATACAACAGGCCATTGCAGATAAGAGATGCTATCCGGAGTGTATTAAATCAGACCTTTCAGGATTTTGAGCTAATCATAATAAACGATGGGGGAACCAGTGAAGTAAAAAAAACCATTGACGCTTTTAATTCGCCAAAAATAAAGTACTTTAAACTGGAAACAAATAAGGGACTTGCCGGTGCCTTAAACGAAGGCATCTTGAGGGCAAGCGGTAAATATATAGCCTATCTGGACGATGATGACATATATTATCCCAACCACCTTGATAACTTAATCGGACATCAAAGAAAACGCGATTATGACTTTGTCTATTCAAATGCCTGGTGGTGTTACGGGGAAAACAAGGACGGTGGGTTTAAAGAGCATTTAAGAAAAATGTACAACGTCAGGCCCGACTCTTTTGACAAAGAATTGTTGTTCAGGAAAAATTATATATCTACACTGAATATTTTGCATAAGAAATCCTGCTTTCTGGAAGTTGGGCTTTTCAATGAAGATTTAGGCCAATTAATGGATTGGGAACTGTGGTTAAGGTTTGCGTTAAAAAAATATGCGTTTTGCCAGATAAATACGATCACTGGGGAATATAGATGGAGCAACAACAATATGAGTGCGGTTAATAACCTGAGCATGGCGTTTTTGAATCCGATAATTAGATCTTATTATCAATTTGGAAGAGGCAAAATTGGTTTTTGTAATGTGTATCTTAAACAGGGGAGAAAAAAAGAAGCAAAAAAAATATATGCAGAATTGCTTAATGAGTATCATGATCTGATCAAAAAGGACGTGTTGGTACAAGAAATATTTTTCCTCTCAAGTTCTTTTAAATCTATCACTGATTTCAGCTTTAAAAGAACGATCATCAGAGATTATTTTTGGTGCGATTCCAAAAAATGTCTAAAAAATATCCTTGGCAGCACATCGCTTATAGGATGGGCGGTTTGCATCATAGATTTGGCAGCGCTGAAAGTTGCTGGTAAATTTTCGAAAAAACTATTCAAGGTTATTAAAAGCAACTGGATAGTGATGGGAAAAAAAGCTGCTTATTTTTTTTAAAGACTCAACTCATTAGATTATTATTCAGTTTTTGATTTATTTATGTTGGGTTTATGGGTTTTGTTGTGCCAAGGGCAAATGAAACAATATAAAGGTTTTTATGAAACATTATTCAAAAAGTATAACATTATTGTACAGAGGGAGATAATATGTTGCTGCAAAACAGGAAGGTTCGTGCGATTGCTTTTTATCTTCCTCAATTCCATCCGATTCCTGAAAATAACAAATGGTGGGGGACTGGATTTACTGAATGGACAAATGTCGCCAAAGCCAAACCTTTGTTCATGGGGCATTATCAACCACATATCCCTGCAGATTTAGGGTTTTATGATTTACGTTTGCATGAGACAAGAAATATGCAGGCTGAAATGGCAAAGACATATGGGATTGAGGGGTTTTGTTATTGGCATTACTGGTTTGCGGGAAAACGGTTACTTGAAACCCCATTTCAGGAAGTTTTAAGATCCGGGGAACCGGATTTCCCTTTTTGCCTTTCCTGGGCAAATCAAACATGGACTGGCATATGGCATGGTGCCCCTGACAGGGTGTTGATTAAACAGACTTATCCAGGGGTAGAAGACTACACAGCCCACTTTTATTCAGTTTTAGATGCTTTTGCTGATGCACGTTATATTAAAATTGATGGCAAACCTGTTTTCGTAATATATGATCCTGAAAATCTGCCGGATGCACTTCAATTTACTGATTTGTGGAGAGAATTGGCGATAAAATCAGGGTTGAAAGGTTTGTATTTTATTGGGAATTCCTGGAATTCATTGGCGCTTCAAGCAAATGGTTTTGATGCCAGCTACATAGATGGCATGGCAAATATAAAAAACAAAATGAATTGGATTTCAAGAAGTTATATTGATAAAATTTGCAATAAATTGATTCGCAGAGATTTAATAAACTGTAAGCACTGGTACAGAAAATTTTTGAAGAAACCTGTTGTATATTTATATAAAGATGTTGTGAAATATGCAATCCCTGAAATTAAAACGAATCCGACGCAATTTCCTTGTGTTATCCCTAACTGGGATAATACACCGAGAAGTGGTAAAAATGGCATTGTTTTTCATAATTCAACGCCGGAATTTTTCAGAATGCAATTGGCAAAAGCGATAAGTCAGGCGCAGCGATATGATAACCCGGAATTACAGTTGATATTTATCAAGTCATGGAATGAATGGGCTGAAGGGAATTATCTCGAACCGGATTTGAAATTTGGACGTGCTTATTTAGAAGCGCTGCAACAAGAACTTCAAGTAACATAGCTTTGTGAGAATGATATCAGACCAGCCATGGCATTTTATTATTTAAGGGAAAGTAGCTAAGAAGGCATTTAACAAATATGGTTGTGGTGGAAAATGAACTCTGAAGGCCTTGTGTCCGTAATTATGCCAGTGTACAACAGTGCGCTTTATATTGGCGAGGCAATCGATTCCATTATCGGCCAAACGTATCAAGACTGGGAGCTGATTATTGTTGATGACGGTTCAACAGATAATCTCCGTGAAGCGATAGCCCTTTATCTTGAAAATCATAAAGTCCACTTTATCCGCCAGGAAAATCAAGGCCCGGCAAAAGCAAGAAATACAGGGCTTGAAAGTGCAAAGGGACAGTGGATAGCTTTTCTTGATGCCGATGATGTCTGGCTCTCCGATAAGCTAGAAAATCAGATACAATATTTAAAAAAACATCCTGATGCGATTGTTTCCGGAGGCATCCAGTTATTGGATTGTCGTGACGGAGAACGTATTCTTACCGATTACATTCGTTATTTCAGCAACTTTGAATCGAAAAAGGAAACGCTGACCTACCTTTTAGAATATCCATATATTTGCGCACCAAGCACTTTAATTTTCAATAAAAATGCCTTGTCTGTTGTCGGTATGTTTGATGAAACGCTAATGACAGTAGAAGATGATGACCTTCTTTTTCGACTGATACGAATATACCCTTTTTACTGTCTGCAGGTTCCTGTAACCTTGAGAAGGAAGCATGAGGGAGGAATTACAACTGTTTTAGATCTTGAATCAAGGATTTTAAATAAAAATAATGTCACAAAGAAAACCCTGCAAATTCTAAGAGATGACGAGCTTGCAAAAAGCAAAACAGATATTCTTGGATATTGGGCAGTGAATTTTTCTAAACGGCACCTGTATTGCAAAAATTATTTGATGTCTTTAAAATGGATTTTGAAAGGCATGTTTTTGTATCCCCAATATTATGTTAAACGGTTTTTTGTTAAAATAAAAAAATATTTTTTGTGAAACGAATAAAAAATGAGATTTAAATTTTTTTTAGGTCGTCCTGATCATGAAGTGCATCATCGTTTTTTATACTCTATTCTTGGCGGAGAGATGTGTCGATCATATATTGAGCTTCGGTCAAAAAGATTTGATGAAAGGATATTAGATGATGACGCTGAGGATGTTGTATGGTTTTTTAGTAATTGGTACCCGACACTTCAAAAGCATTTAAAAGGGAAACAAATTTTTATTGAACATGGATTGAGCATGAAACCTAGTTTAACACCTGAGCGTGTTTCTTGTTTGAACCGTGATTTTGATTTAATTTTTTCATCTGGGGTAAGTCAGCGTGATCGAATGATTCAGGAAGGTGTTGATCAAAATAAGATAGTAGACGTTGGCTATACTACACTGTTTTTGTTGCCTCAAAGAGAAGTTGTAAAAAACCGAATTCTGATATCTGTTGTGTATTATGGTGATTGGAATGAATACGAAAATATAAAAGAAATATTAAGAAGGATGCCCGAAACTATAGAAGCCTATGTTACAATTCATCCATCCATGCCTCGTGAAAAAATAACAGAATACACAAACATTATACGAGGAAAAGAAAATTTATACTATATCGAAAATCAAGATCAACTGCTTGAGATCACCTCGTCGAGTCATTGTATTATTGGAGGTTCAAGTTCTGTCTGTACTCCCTTCTGGTATTTGGGGAAACCGGTAGTTTTTATAAGAGGAAAGCAGGGAAGAAACCCTTTTTTAGGGTGGTCTCGAATAAAAAAAAAAATGAACTGCCATATTTTTAATGAAATATTACATGAAAGTACTAAAATTTCACATTGGAGACAATTTTCAGAAAAATGTATTGAAAAAGCAAAAATTGCTCCATCTGGAAGGAAATTGTTTTTCCCAACGAATTGGGATAAGGACAAAACTATTCAACTTGTTAAAAACGCATTGCAAAAATTATAAGCTTGAACAAAGGAGGTGTTTTGCAAAGTCTCCATTTCTCGCCACATGACAGTAAAACTCTAAAAATATAGGCTTTTAGCATGAGTGGATTATATTTATATTGTTCTGTTGATAAAATACTTCAAGAAAGTCTAAGGTATTCTTTAGATGAAATGTTAAAAGTGGCCTGCTGCTTGAGGTCTGACACAAAAGAAGTCCGTTATTTAGAAGGGGTTGCATGTGGAGTAGTGCATCATGGTTCTTTAAGAAGCAGCGGTATCTCAAAGCTTGAACACGACAGACTTCATGTAGGAGCTTGCGGGGCGTATTGGCTTGAGAAGGGTTGTGTAACTTTAGCTACTCCTGATGAGCTTGCAAAGTCGCTGTCAAATAAGTTGATGAGCAGCAATGGAGTTGCTTATGGAAATTATATTATAGCAATTGTTGATGAGCGAAATAATCAGGTTGTCATAGAAAATGATTTAATGGGTGTGTATCCACTTTACTACTGTATCGATACCCAAGGCAACCTGGCGGTTTCTTCAGAAATTAAAAGTTTGGTGCCGTTTGTTGCCAAAGAAATAAATTACGATGCTGTCAGTGAGATGCTGGCTTTCGGGTATATCGTTTCATCTGACACGTTAATTTCCGGAATAAAACGCGTACCACCAAACACTCGGTTAATTTTTAAAGATGGTGCTTTGAAACTTATAAAACTCAATCGCCCAAAGTTTTTGCGTAATAAGCATGTTGACCAGAGTTTTCTGAAAAAATTATATGATACTTTTAATTTGTCTATTGCCCGTTATAAAGAAGACTCTTCTGACCTTGTCGTTTCGCTCAGTGGTGGGCTTGATTCTCGTATTGCAGCTGTCGCGGCTCAACAGAAAGGATTTACAGTTAATGCTTTTTGTGCAGGTGTCCCTGGTTCTCTTGAGTGTCAAGTGGCCAGTGATTTTGCCCAAAAAAATAATATAAATTATTTTAATCATCAATTTGATGGCCGCCATTTTTCTGAATGGTATGAAAAGTCAGTGTGGATTACAGAAGGGCGTTGTCCGCCAGGGCATATACATTTTCTTGATGGAATATTAAGAGGCAAAACCAAATCAGGACTTCATCTTCACGGCCTTATTGGTGATGTCGTTGTTGGAGGCGATTTGGATTCAAGTGCTGCATATGCGTCAAACAAGATTGGGATAGAACAGTGTTATAATGTAATGGCTTCTTTAATTTATTGGCCTACTGACTCGTTGCACGGTGTGTTTAAAAAAACGAGTTTCAATTTGGAAGAAATCAAACAAAACACTGCAATGAAGATTTTTGAAGAGATAGATTTCGACGGGTCATATTCTGATTTTCTTTGGTTCAGATATTATTTTCGAATGTTTGGTTTTATAATCCCCTGCTTAGGCAGTCAGATTATTCCTTGGGCAGACCCTGTGTTTCCCTACATAGATCAAGTTTTTTTTGAATTGTGTGCCAGTATGAATTTTGAGGAAATAGCAGATCGAAAACTGCAAATACAATGGGCTAGAAAATTTTATCCGGAAATTGAAAATGTTCCCAGAGTTAAAGATGGCGTACTGATAGACGTGGATATTACAGACCCATCTGCGTACCTGTCTGGAGTAAGCCGTTTATCCAAAAAGAATTATGCCAAGTATCTTGTAACTCGCCTGTCCTGTGGGATGATAAATTTACCTAAAAAAGAAACATATCCTTACTATGATCAATGGTATAGGAAATCAAAAGCAACGAGGAACTTATTCAACCATTATTTATTGTCAGAACAGTGTCTTGATCGGGGGCTGTGGGGGAAAAGTGGTATAAAAAGGTTGATGCATGACTTGTGCGTTGGGAGAAACGTGTGGAGTGCATTAGCCACTATTCTTATGATAGAAATTTTTTGCCGCCAATTTATAGATGGTGATCATAAAAAGGTATTTGGAGAAATTGATTAAAGTAGCATATGTTATTGATACAATTACATCTGATACAGCAGGCACAGAAAAACAGCTCCTTGAAACAATCCGGCGAATTGACAAAAACGCTTTTGAGGTGTGTCTGGTATGCCTTCGGGAGTCCGACTGGATGCGGAATAACGAACTGCCATGTTCCTGTTATATCTTAGGCTATCAAGGTTTTTTTAGTTTTTCTTTTCCCAAAGTCGTCCGACGCTTGGCAGGAATTATCAGCAAAAAACAGATTCAAATTGTTCAAACTTTTTTTGAAGATTCAATTTTTGTTGCATGGGCAGGCAGTTTTCTTGCAAAGCAGCCGGCGGTTTTGCTCTCAAGTCGTCGTGATATGGGTTTGGGAAATCAGAACCAGCCCTGGTATCACAGAATTTATACCTTGCTTCTTCCCTTGGTTAACAAACGTTTTTCCGGAATAATTGCCAACAGCCAGAATGTGCGCCAGTATGCTGCAAAACGTGAAAAAACATCTGCAGATAAAATTAAAGTTATTTATAATGGAATTTCAATCCCTGAAAGACCGCCATATATTCCGCCGATTTTTCAAAAAAATAATAAAGATGTCTGGATTGGGCTCGTTTCAAGCCTGACCCCTGTTAAACGGCACGATCTTCTTATTAAGGCATATGCAATCATAAAAACGGCTATGCCAAAATCTAACGTGCAAATACTTTTTTTGGGCGCAGGAAAAGAGCGGGATAAACTTGAAAACATGGTCAGACGTTTAAAGGTAGAGAAAAATATTCATTTTGCAGGCGCTGTTAACGATGTTGCTGCCTATCTTTATCAATTGGATATAGGTGTGCTATGCTCGGACCGTGAAGGGTTGTCTAATGCAATTTTAGAATATATGGCCTGCGCATTGCCTGTGGTTGCAACACATGCGGGCGGCAATACTGAACTTGTTGACAAAGAAAATGGAATTTGTGTCCCTGTGGATGATGTTGACGCCTTGGCCGGCGCTCTTTTGCAGTTAATTGAAAATAAAGATATGCGCAAAAAAATGGGTGCTGCTTCTATAGCGAAAATAAAACAATCCTATTCCTGGCATAAAACGATGACTGACCTGGAAGCATATTACAAATCCTTTGTTGACAATTAAACCAATGAATCTGGCATCAGCAAGAAGAAATATATTTGAGCCTCTGTTTCTTAAAAAATCACGCAGCCCGAAGCTTGCATACGCGCGCACCCTTGAAAAAACGCAATATTACTCCAGACAGCAGTTAGAAGAAATTCAGTGGCAACGGTTGGAAGATATCTGGCAATTTGTATGGAAGTATAATGATTTTTATATAAAGCGT
>JAGVGX010000068.1 GCA_020056865.1 Desulfobacterales bacterium | reverse complement strand
AGGTTATTATGACAAGTCTAAACATTACGCATGAACCCGGAAGACATTGCGCCAGTACTGGTATCCGAGATCTTATGGCATTTCATGGTATTGAAATGACCGAGGCTATGTGTTTCGGTATTGGTCAGGGATTGAGTATATATTTGATTAGTGCTGGCAAGCCACTGGCAAGCCGCATTGTTCATGTGCGATCTGCTGATTTTGAAAAGCAATTTTTTATGAATATTGGCGTTCCGTTTCAATGGGAAACCCATGAAGATCCGCATGAAAGTGAGACTCTGCTTGTTAAACGGCTTGATGAATCCAGGGCGGCTATCATTCAGACAGATATCTATTATCTGCCATATTTTAATACCAGCACTCACTTCCCTGGCCATGTGATTAATGTGTGGGGGTATGATAGGGCTATCGCTCATTTTGTGGTAACGGACACGGAGAGAAAATATCCCATAGCCGTGCCAATGGACCAGATCAGAAAGGCTCGTTATTGCAGTAGTGGCTTTTTTGACATTAAAGGGCATATGTTCGCACCGGAAAGAATTATCATTGCACAGGAGCTTTCAGATGTCATCAGAAACGCCATTATAATGAATAGCCGGCTTATTCTGAATGACCAATTTGATTTTTCAGGAAGAGGGGCTCTTAACAAATGGATAACGGACATTGAGGGTTGGCATCTGCTTGATGATTGGAGATGGACTGCCCGTTTTGCTTATCAGGTGACTGAAAAGAGAGGCACAGGAGGAGGTGCTTTCAGATTTCTTTATGCGGATTTCCTGGACGAGAGCTCTCGGTATTTGCCGCAAATCAAGATATATGGTCTTCAGGAAAAGATGGCGACTGTGGCCAAAGCCTGGCAGGAGTTTTCCCTGTCTCTGAAAAAGGTTTCAGAAGAAGAAAAGCCTGATTTTTCCGACGCCAGGGACAAACTCGTTCTGCTGGCAAATCTTGAGATAGCTTATCATGGAGAAAGTGTAAAACTGTTTGGATAATTTTAGAAAAAAAAGCATTCGTAACGATCTGCCTGCTTTATTTCTAAGGAGAAAAATTCATGAACGAAAATTTAAAAAAAAATATAAATATCGCTGCCGCAGTTCCAATGAAGGAACTTGATAAACTCTTCTATCCGGACTCAATAGCGATAGTTGGCGCATCCAAAGTTCCTGTCAAACCTGGGGGACATCCTGTGTTTTCACTCTGTGAAAACAACTTCAGAGGTAAAATTTTTTTAGTAAATCCAAGATATGACAAAATAAATGACATGAAATGCTACAATTCTATTGAGGATATAGATGATGCCGTTGATATGTCGATTGTTGCGGTTCCTTCCGACCTGGTTTTAGATGTTATAAAAAGCTGTATTAAAAAAAAGGTAAGAAGTATCATCATTTTAACATCGGGTTTTTCAGAAAGTGACAGCAATGGAAAAAAAATTCAAAATCAAATAGCAAAATTAACTCATGATAATAATATACTCTTGTGCGGTCCGAACAGTCAGGGAATTTTCAATTTTTTAAACGGTATGTCCGCAGGTTTTGCCATTACTAAATTGAATACAGACTATGCCAATCCGAATATGTTAGGCTTTGTGAGTCAAAGCGGCGGTTTTGGAACAGCAGCATATCTGGGGACATTTGAAACAGGGATTGGCATGTCATACTTCATCAGTTCAGGTAATGAGGCGGGCGTAGCGTTTGCCGACTATATTCTCTATTTGATCAATGACCATGAAACAAAAATCATAGGAGGATACCTGGAAGGCGTAAAAGACGGAAAAAAATTAATGCGTGCCGCTGCGCTTGCCTTGAAAGCGGGCAAACCTCTTTTATTGATCAAGTCCGGAAAAACGGATGCCGCCGCTAAAGCCGCACTATCTCATACAGGATCAATTGTCGGTTCTGAAAAAATATTCCAGGCGCTTGTAAAACAAAAAGCTATAATTCGTCCGGACAATATGGAAGAATTTAACATCATAAAATATCTGCTCGTGCACAACAGTCTTCCAAAGAGCAATAGAGTATTAATTATAGCCGCCTCAGGGGGCAGTGGCGTTCTCATGTCAGATAAATGCGTTGAATCAGGCCTTGATGTGGTATCGCTTTCCCCAAAAACAAGGGAAAAGCTTAACGTAATTTTGCCATCCTATGGATCAAGCGCCAATCCTGTTGACTTAACTTCTCAAATTTTACTTGATCCTGAGCTGCTTTCAAAATCTTTACATATCGCAATAGATGATCCGAATATTGACATGATGTTAGTTGAATACTGGCCCGGTGATGGTACGGATACATCTATTTTAAAAAAAATTGTAGAAGTGAGCAAAATGAGTGCTAAACCGGTTTTTGTATTTATGCAGATGTCTGAAAGTTTCGGTCAGCAAGATATTAAATATTTAAGAAAATTTGGTGTTGCTGCCGCCAGATCTCAAGACGTTGCTGCTAAAGCTTTGGGTGCTTTTGCGAATTACAGCGTGAGAAAGAAAAAGATTGCGGACTCAGATAACCGCCAGCTGCCCGCATTTAATCCTGCTATTGATAAAGTAAAAAAAATATTAAGTAACTCATCTCAAAAAAGCAATCTCTCCGAGTATATATCAAAAAAAGTGTTTGAAGCTTATAATATCAAATGCACCCGTGAGAAAATTATTTTTTCTGATGATGAAGCGGTAAAGTTTGCAGATGAAATAGGTTATCCTGTTGTATTGAAAATCAACTCAGACAAGGTTCTACATAAAACGGAGTTTCAGGGTGTATTCCTTTCCTTGAATTCGGAAAAAGAATTGCGTAAAGCTTATTCTGATCTATCCGGAAAAATTTCTGTTCATTTGCCTGAAGAAATCGGAAACGGTATGCTAATCCAGGAAATGATCACAGGGGGTATAGAGTGCGTTGTGGGCGCTCTTCATGATGCGGTATATGGGCCTGTGGTCATGTTTGGACCCGGAGGAATTTATGTGGAATTATTAAATAATTCGTCAGTAAGATTATGCCCGTTAGCGGAATTGGATATTAACGAGATGATTTCGGAGACCATCGCCGGTAAAATTATTTCTGGATACAGAGGAAAAGGCCCATATGACAGGGAGGCTGTTTTTGATATTATTTTAAATATTTCCCGGCTTGCAGCGGACTTCCCACAAATAAAAGAGATCGATATCAACCCTTTAATAGTTCTGGAAAAAGGGAAAGGCGCTATTGTCGCGGACGCATTAATGGTGATCGATTATAATACAGGGCAAGACGAGCTTGGTTCCCAACCCTGTATGTAACTTTGAATAAATTCACACTTCGGTATAATGTTCGGAACCGCATATTATGCATCTACTAGCCAAGTAATAAGTCGGTGTGTTAATAACAATAAATGTTAGGAGAAAAAAAATGAAAAAAATTCATGCAGTTTCATTGGCGCTGGTTGCAGTTGCAAGTACGCTCATATCGCTTACTGGTTGTTGGATACCAGAAAATTTTAAGGTCAATGTAACTGTAAATAAGGATGGGGGATATACATTCATCTACGATGGAACTTTGACGTATGCCCAAACTGTTGCATCTGCAATGAAGGGAGAGCTATCCCAAGAAGATGAGGCGGCGGGGGAAAAGGAACTTAGAGAAGAATCTAGCATTAAAAAAATTGAGTATTTGGGTAAAGGACGATATAAAGTGTATGCTGAAAAGAGCGTCGCTTCCGGCTATGATTACGACTTTATGGATATATTTTCTATTAATTCACACCAGGATGGCACTATAGAAATTACTGTCGCTAAACTTGATGATACTACTCGTAATCAATTAAAATCAATTGATGGGAAAATTAGTGGAAATTTAACCGTATCTTTAAAAAAAGGAGTGAAAGTTATTAGACACAATGCTCAATACAAACCAATGTTGTTCGGGCTTTTCGGAAGCTATAAATGGGAAAGTGAATCATTCAATGATGCGCCTCTCATTGTGGTGCAACCCGCTTTTAATCGATCTTGATTTGATTCATCTAAGGGATTTGGAAAATACTAATATACCCAATTTGACGTTGTTTTGGTTACTTTCAGTTCAGAATAGTTTTTCGCCTCCAGCGGCCCTGCCGGGAGCCAACCTTTTAAAAAGGTTGACAAACACATTTTGGGGTGCCACTTTTAGAAAGATATGTTGTGTCATCTTTAGCGATCTCTAAAAATTCAATCCTCCTACCTATTTGTCCAGATTTTAAAAATCTGGCTGCCGGAGGCATAAAAAAAATGGTATTTCAACAATTTCTTTTTCCCTAAAATCGGGAGCAGCATTCCCTGCTTCTCACTCAGGTAGTGCCACCCGTACTTCGGATGAAATTTTAACCTTTAAAATCAGGAGGAAAAAATGAAAATTTGGCTTAAAACCATGACGGCAGCCTGTCTGGTCTACTGGGCATCCGTGTTCGGAACCGCTTATGCATTGGCTGGCGAAGTACTGATAATCGCGAACCCGAGTGTGCCTGCCGAAAAACTTGATCCGGATGAAATCAAAAATATTTTTTTAGGAAAAACCGCCAAATGGGGAAACAATGATATGGTCATGGTCGTCGTATCACAAGATGCCGATGTTCATAAAAACTTCCTTCAAAAATATATTAAACGGACTGAAAACCAGTTCGAAAATGTCTGGCGACAGAATTTATTTACCGGAAAAGGCACTCTGCCTGTTAAGGTGAAATCCGTTGACGAACTTGTGGACTATGTGTCAAAAACCAAAGGGGCCATTGGCTATATCTCCTCTGATGTGAAGCCTTCGAGTGAGATTAAGATACTTGCGAAATAATCTATGCAACTGGGCAAAACCATGCTAAAGGGAACAGCATTGCTCTAATACACTAATACATTGGGATATTTTCGACTTATCCGGGAATGGAGGAAAACAGATGAAAAAAACATATTTTATGCTGATATTTGGAATTGTTATTTGTGTGTTGATTGCGGGCAATCTGCCGACAGGTGCTGAAGAAGTGGATATTCATGGATTTATTTCCCAAGGATATTTAATGACCGATCAGAACAACTATCTGGCGGAAACCAATGACGGCACTTTTCAGTTTAATGAAATGGGAATCAATTTTACAACTTTTGTAAAAAGTGATCTTAAAATGGGATGTCAATTTTTTTCCAAGGACCTGGGACCGATTGGAAATGACGAAATTATCGTTAACTGGGCATATGCGGAATATTCGTTTAGAAACTGGCTGGGGCTGAGAGCCGGACTTGTTAAAATTCCTTTTGGTTTTTATAATGATATCAGAGATTTTGATTCTTTAAGGACATCCGTCTTTCTACCATCCAGTGTTTATAATGAATGGCTGCGGGATTCCTTTAACACAATAAAGGGAATAGAGCTGTTTGGTGCTCTGCCAATGGGTGCCGTAGGCCTTCTGGAATATCAGCTGCTAACCGGAGACACGCAGTTATCTCTTGACAGCGGTACAGTGAGGTTTATAAAAGAGGTTACCGGAAGCGTCGACACCATTACAAAAATTGAGGTAGATCGGGGGGCATACCTTACTCGTTTGATCTGGACAACTCCTGTTAACGGGCTTCGCATAGCCAGCACGTATTTAAATGTGGGGACTTCCTTTGAAGGGACCCGAACTGTACCGGTTGAAGTTAGCATGGATCCCGTAGAATTTGTTGTTCTTTCAGCGGAATATTTATATGATAACTTTAAAATTGTCGCAGAAAACATGTGGTTTATGCGCGACACGGAAATATATATAGCTGGCATGCCGCCAATTAAAAGCGAAAACGACACCAAAGACTCATTTTATGTCAGCCTGGGATACCGGTTTACGGATTGGTTTGAGGCAGCCTGTTATTACTCCAAATACATAGATGATACTGATAAAAAAGGGGACGCAAACGAGCTTAAAGATCAATGCCTCTCTTTCAGATTTGATATAAATCCCAACTGGATCGCAAAATTGGAAACCCACCTGATGAACGGTGAATTCGGTGTTGAGCCTGATAGTGACGGCCATACTTACAGCGAATGGATGCTCTTCGCGGCAAAATTATCCTATAGTTTTTAACTCAACTTTTTTGAGAAATAAAAATCCTGGATCAGCTGATTATAGTGGACCCCTTAGTCAAGACAAAAATCAATCGAATTTAAGCTGCACATTGTAGTTCACTCGCAGCTGAACAGAGCTGCGCGGTTTTCATCGTTGT